>CAZGGB010000026.1:0-34251 GCA_964525115.1 uncultured Sangeribacter sp.
ATCGCCCCTTTATTCTCTGATGATTTTTGGGTGACACGTTGACGAAGTCAGGAGGAGCAAAGGGCTCATGCGCGATTTATCCCCCGATTTATAAAGGTATTGAATTTTTCCTCCGAACACGGGATAAGTCTGGAGCGATCTCCGAGCGCGACCCGGAAGGCTATATTGACTCTATGACCAGGACCAATAACCGAAAAAAGTAATATCCTATATTCCTTTTTTAGGCACTCAGACCGGACTTTGGTGACACGTCTGAGTGCTTTTTTTAGTCCCTCCAACATTTCGATGCTCACCTGCGCGTTCAAATATCTAAATGACAATAAAATACTAAACAAGAAAGTTGTGATACAAAACTAATGTGGGGAATCGCGCGTTATTAAGATAACAAATTGAGCAAAGCGAAATAAAATCAGAAATAACTATGGAATCGAAAAGACAAGCTAAAATAGCAAGACTTATACAAAAGGAACTCAGCGAAATCTTCCGTCGCCAGACGGCAGCAATGGGCAATGTGCTCGTATCTGTAAGTGCCGTAAGAGTTTCTCCTGATCTTTCAGTGGCTAAGGCATATCTAAGCATCTTTCCACCTGAAAAAAGCAACGAAATACTTGAAAATATCAAGAAGCAGAGCAAGACAGTGAGATATGAACTGGCTCAAGCCGTAAAGCAGATCTTGCGCAAATGCCCCGATCTTGCCTTCTATCTTGATGACTCTCTCGACTACGCGGAAAACATCGATCGTCTACTGGCTTCCGACCCTATAAAAGGAACGGCCGACGACTATGTCGACCCGGATGAGTTAAAGTAATTATCATGAGTCATTAGTCTAATTAGGCTAATTGGACTAATTGGACTAATTGGACTAATTAGACTAATTGGACCAATAAAGCTAATTATTCTTATTCGAAATCTCTGCTTTAGAGTGAAGTCTATCCCTTTTATCATAGCTTTGCGATATCTTTTCGGCAAGAAATCGCATAGTGCCGTAAACGCCATCGCATTGGTATCGGTGGCAGGGGTCGCTGTGGCCACTGCTGCCGTCGTGTGCGTGCTATCTGTATTTAATGGTTTTCAATCAGTATTGACAGGGAGGCTCGACACTCTTTCTCCCGACCTGATGGTTATCCCCAAAGAGGGAAAGACCATATCTAATGGTGATTCGTTAGCCATTGAAATAGGAAAACTTAAAGGGGTGGATGTGGCTACCCCTACTCTGACCGATAACGCTCTTGGATTTTTCAATGGAAGGGAAACCCCGGTCTCGCTAAAGGGCGTGGTCCCGTCGGAATATTCCAAAGTGACCGCCATTGACTCTTTGAGAATTGCCGGAGGCGTTTCTCTTAATGATGCCGAGACATCAAACCCTGCTTTATTATCGATCGGGCTTGCCTACAAGCTTTCGATGTTTGACTACAGCCAACCTCTGACTGTTTTTGCACCCAAAAGAATCGGAAGATTTAATCCTGCAAATCCGGCATCAGCTTTCGTGATGGACTCACTTTATGTAGCCGACGTATTCCAATCGCTTCAAGACACCTATGATGAGAATACAATATTCACTGACATATCCTTAGTCAGAGACCTCATGCTTTACGACAGAGAAGCCTCTGCAATTGAAATAAAAGTCGGAAATCCTGCAGATATTGACATAATTATGGACAAAATATCTGACAAAATCGGACCACAGTATGTAGTGAAAAACCGACTTATGCTTCAGGAATTGAATTTTCGGATGGTGCAGATAGAGAAATGGATGACGTTCCTGCTGCTCTTCTTTATTCTTGTGATTGCCTCTTTCAACATAGTCACGACTCTCTCAATGCTCGTCCTTGAGAAAGAAGATTCGATGCGCACAATGTCGGCAATCGGAATGAACAAAAATCAAATTGCGAGCGTATTCCGATGGGAAAGCGTACTGGTATCTTTGTTTGGTGCAGTCATAGGTCTTGCATTAGGATCGGCTCTTAGCCTTCTTCAACAGTATTATGGATTCATAACGATCGCCAACAACGGGGCGGTTGCTGAAGCCATGGCATATCCCGTCAAGCTCGAAGTGATGGATCTTCTTATAACTGCTGTGCCAATTGCCATTATCACGGGAATATGTGCCTGTGTGGCGGGATCTTTCGCAAAATCAAGAATGAACAATTAATCCCCCACTTATAATTTTTTAAAGGCAAGATCTTAACTTTTTGCTACAATTTTTTGGCTCAAGTATTGTTTATTTGCATTTTTTGTCTTAACTTTGCAAAGAAGAGTCGAAGACACGCTCTTTTTCGATAAAAAAGGGTTTTAAAATTCGAGATTCTTCACCTCTAAAAACCTAAAAGACAAAAATAATCATGGAAAAAGTCGACAACCTTGACAGAAAGATTCTCAACATCATTATGAACAACGCTCGCACGCCATCTAAAGACGTAGCGATCGTATGCGGAGTATCGCGCGCCGCAATCCACCAGCGCATACAGCGTCTCATCGAAATGGGCGTAATCATCGGCTCCGGCTATGATGTAGACCCGAAGAAACTCGGCTACAACACTTGCACATATGTGGGAGTCAAACTTGAGAAAGGCTCGATGTACCGCGGCGTAGTCGCCGACCTTGAAAATATCCCGGAAGTTGTAGAATGTCACTTCACTACTGGTCCGTACTCTATGCTCATGAAAGTATTTGCTCGCGACAACCAGCACCTTATGGAGCTTCTCAACGACCGCATCCAACACATAAAAGGCGTCACTGAGACTGAGACCCTCATTTCTCTTGAGCAATCAATGAACCGTCAGATCAAGCTTGAAACAGACGATGCAAAATAAGAAAACAACCCTATTCACCATAGCGGCGGCTCTGCTTTTAGCAGTGGTCGCCTTTATGTTTTTCTTCCCTGATGCCATGGAGGGAAGAGTGCTTCAGCAACACGATATACAGCAAGGACTTGCAAACGGCCACGAAGGGCAAGTGTTCAAGGCAGAAACCGGGGAAAGCACCCGCTGGACCAACTCCTTGTTTGGAGGAATGCCGACTTTCCAAATATCTCCTTCCTATCCTGCCAACGATCTTCTGAGCTGGATACAAAGTGTATATATGCTTGGCCTCCCCTCTCCTGCCAATCTTCTCTTCGGAATGATGATCGGCTTCTTCATAATGTGCCTTTGCATGAAGATGCGATGGAGTGTGGCTCTTTTTGCTTCGCTGGCATGGGGATTCTCATCTTATTTTATAATCATCATTGGCGCAGGACACATCTGGAAATTCCTCACTCTCTGCTATATTCCGCCGACGATAGGAGGATTAATACTGATCTACAGAGGGAAATGGCTTGCCGGAGGGGCTCTCACAGCACTATTCTCGGCATTGCAGCTGATGAGCAACCATCCACAGATGACCTACTATTTCCTGCTCGTAATGGCATGCATATCTTTGGCATGGCTTTGGATTGCAATAAAGGAAAAAACATTAGGAAAGTGGGGCATCGCAACTTGCATAGCCATTGTCTGCGGCCTGATAGGCGTAGCTGCCAACTCCCCCAGCCTCTATAATTCGCTGGAATATAGCAAGGAGACTGTACGCGGACGAGCAACAGATATCACTGATCCTAATGCTCCCGCTGCCGTAGGCATGGACAAGGATGCCATCACAGCATGGAGCTATGGCATTGACGAGACATGGAGTCTGCTGATACCAAACGTAAAGGGTGGAGCCTCCCTGAAACCTACTGCAGGACAAAACAGAATGCTATCAGTGGCTGAAACCAACATGGGTGCCGACCGCTATCTGAGTCCGGAAGAAATGCAGTTTGCCAGTCAATTCACGCAATATTTTGGCGATCAACCAATGACCAACGGACCGGTTTATGTAGGAGCATTCGTGCTTCTGCTTGCGATTTTGGCAATGTTTGTTGTGGAAGGAAGATGGGAATCGCCTATGAAATGGGCTCTTTTCGCCTCTACCATTCTAACAATCCTTCTCAGCTGGGGACATAATTTCAATGCCTTCACCGACTTCATGATCGACAACTTCCCGGGCTACAACAAATTCCGCACGGTCAGCTCAATCTTGGTGGTTGCCGAATTCTGTATCCCTTTATTGGCAGCTCTTTGCGTCAGAGAGATAATAAAGACTGACAACTTCTTCGGGAAGAACAAATGGACAGTAATATGCGTCATGGGGGGTGGAGCCGCAGTCTGCCTGCTTGGATGGATATCACCTTCAATCTTCGGAGAGCCTTACTCTGCATCAGAACTCAGCTATCTGAAAGAGGCTGGAGTATTTACGAATCCGGCTTATTCCAATGTGATGCACGGAATCGGAGACGGACGCTTGAGTTTGGTTTCGACCGATGCCATGAGATCGTTGATATTCATCGTGCTTGGTTGCGTATTACTCTTCCTTTGGGATAAAAAAATCATCAAGAATGCCTCTGTCTGGGCATGCTGTTTGGCTGCTCTTGTGCTCGTGGATCTCTATTCTGTCGACAAGAGATATGTGGATTCTGAAAACTTCCTGACTGCCGAAAGCGATGAAGCCGCTTTCGTGCCCACCGAGGCAGACCTCGCCATCTTGCAAGACAAGAGCAACTACAGGGTGATGGATATCCCTGGCTTCGGATCTGCCCGAAGCAGCTATTTCCACAAGACCATCGGAGGATACCACGCTGCCAAATTGACACGCTATAATGACCTCATAGAGCATCAGATATCCAAAGGAAATCCTTTTGTATTGAACATGCTCAACGCAAAATATTTCCTCACGGATGGAGGCTACAACGTAAACCCGGATGCTTTTGGCAATGCATGGTTTGTTGACACACTGACCTATGTAGGCTCTTCCAAGGAAGAAATGGATGCCCTTTCAAATCTTGAACATAGCAATACTGCGGTGGCAGACAAGAAATTTGCTGATGTCATCGGCACTCCCCTACCGATTGAGGCAGGCGATACTATCTATGAGACTTCCTACGCTCCAAACAAGCTTACTTATAAGGCTCATTCAGCAAAGGGAGGCATTGCTCTCTTCTCAGAGGTATATTTCCCTTGGGGCTGGAAAGCTACAGTCAACGGAAAGGAGACCCCAATAGGACAAGCTGACTATCTGCTGCGTGCCGTGCGACTGCCAGCAGGCGACTCTGAAATAGTAATGACTTTCGAGCCTGAGACTGTGAAGAAAGCCAATAATATTGCTATGGCTTCAGTGATCCTCATCTACCTTCTTGCACTCGCAGCACTCGCCAAATGGATCTTTGGATTTTTAAGAGTCAAGGGACAAGAGTCAAGAGTCAAGTAATACGACCGATATGACTTCGCACCACGAAAATGAATTCATTACTAAAAGATTATATTGAAAGGTGGCGCCATACCAGAGGGTATGGCGTCCATTCTCCATTGGCATACCGAATTGTGAAAGACTGTGTGCGACCTGATTCTAAGTATGGATTTTATTCGGATGCTTATCTTGACTTCGAATATCATGAGGATAGGAAAGCTCTTAAAAATGCACGTTTGGCTATCAGGCTTGTCAATCTATTAAAGCCCAAACGCATCTGGATGCCTGGGGGCGACAAGCGTCTTTATACGGCTTTGGGGATGTCTTTCCCAAAAATTCATGTGGCTACGCAGAAAGAATGCCCCAAGAATATTGATTTTATCATCAGCGCCGGAATTTCTAATATCCCATCCTTATGGAGCAAATTAGATGGCATGCAAGAATGCGGGATGCTGATGAATGTTGGGATTGATGAAACAGAAATGCAAGATATCGTCAAGCCTCCTACAATGACACTCTTTGGACGCAATTTTACTATTATGCTTCGTAGAATAGGCATGGAAAGAATCAAGTATAAATTATAGGTAATACGCGCACCACAGAATGCGGAGCAAGTGCCCCACAAAGTCAAAAAGTAACAAAAATGCCAACCCCCACATCACTTCAAGATTTCGAAGCATATCTATCTCTCGAGCGAGGGATGGCTGGCAATACGTGTGAAGCGTATATGTCAGACGTTTGTCATCTTCTTGAATATCTTGAAGATGAGGGGCTCAATCCAACAGAAGCAACCGAAAAAGACCTCCATGGATTCCTTTCCACCCTCCGGGATCTCGGGATAGGCCCGCGCAGCCAAGCGCGTATACTTTCAGGCATCAAAAGCTACTACAAATTCCTTAAACTTTCAGGAATAATTGAAATCAATCCTACCGACCTTCTTGAATCTCCGAGACTTGGACGTCATCTTCCGGAAGTATTAAGCACTGCAGAAATCGACATGATGATTGATCAGATTCCTCTCGATAAAGAGGAATCTCTGCGCAATCATGCAATAATAGAGACTCTATATGGAAGTGGACTCCGCGTGTCGGAACTTACGGATGCCCGACTATCTCGCCTAAGCTTTGACGATGGATGTATGATAGTGGAAGGCAAGGGAAGCAAGCAGCGAATCGTCCCGATATCTCCGGTTGCAATGGATCTAATAAAGGATTATCTTCCCCAACGAGCACGCCTTAACATCAAATCAGACGCACATGACATCATCTTCCTCAATCGTCGAGGAGGCAAAATGTCGAGGGTGATGGTCTTCTATATCATCCGCGATTTAGCTGCGGCTGCAGGAATATTGAAGACCGTCTCCCCTCACACACTACGCCACTCCTTTGCAACGCATCTTCTTGAAGGGGGAGCTTCACTACGAGTCATACAAGAACTCCTCGGTCACGAATCTCTCGAGACGACCGAAATCTACGTACACCTCGACCGGTCACGGCTACGCAAGGAGTTGCTGACACATCATCCTCACTACCGCAATATCTAATTTATTTTTTACGCATGATGACGCGCACGGAGTGCGCTCTCTACATTGTCTTACAGCGTAGATAGCATGCTCCGCATGCGCCATTAAGCGTCTTTATCTATTATTACATTGTCACTTCTACCTTATTGACGGAACCCTCCGGCATGATAGGAAGAACATTGCCTACTATGGGCTTCCCATTAACGAGAATGCTCTCCACCCCTTTACTCACATGGCGAGGATTGCGCACTGATATCTCATACGTGGCGCCTCGGAATTTACGCGAAACGTCATAGCCGTCCCAGTCAGCCGGTATGCATGGGTCAATCTCCAGTCCATTGTAAGCCGGACGAATACCAAGGATAAACTGAGTGATCGCATACCAGTTCCAGGCTGCAGTACCTGTAAGCCATGAATTTTTTGCCTCTCCCGGACGGGCTGCATCCTTACCGGCCGTCATCTGGCAATATACGTATGGCTCTACCTTATGAAGCTCACTCTTCTCTTCTACGTAAGCCGGACATATCTTCTGATAATACTCCCATGCGCGGTCGCCTCTGCCAAGCACAGTCTCTCCAATTATCACCCACGGATTATTATGGGCGAAGATACCTGCATTCTCCTTATAACCTGCCGGATAAGTTGAGATTTCACCGTAATCGGGTATATATTCTGTAAATGCAGGATTATTGAGCACAAGACCATGTTCGCAGTCAAGATATTTCTTCACTGAGTCGAGCGACTTCTCCACGAGGCCATCTTCAAGACCAATACCTGCCATAGTGCACCATCCCTGTGACTCGATGAATATCTTTCCTTCTTTATTTTCATTCGAGCCTACCTTTCGCCCATAATAGTCGTATGCCCTGAGATACCATTCGCCATCCCATCCATATTTCTTGACAGCATCTTCCATTTGCTTGATATGCTTCTCGACGCGATCTGCCTCCTCATTCTTGCCAAGCGTGCGGCATAGGTCGACATAGTCCTTGCCTGTAGCCACAAACTGGCCGGCTATCATCAGCGATTCCGCCTTGGAGCCTTCCGACTTGTTTTCAGTGGTCTGGAACGACTCATTCGGATCATTGGAGAAGCAATTTAGATTGAGGCAATCGTTCCAGTCTGCACGTCCGATAAGAGGGAGTCCGTGAGGACCAAGGTTGTTTATCACATGGTCTACCGACACCTTAAGATGCTCCATAAGTGGAACTTCCGATCCTGGTTGGTTGTCAAAAGGCACCATCTCATCAAGAATTGAGAAATCGCCCGTTTCCTTTATATATGCAGCTGTACCAAAAATCAGCCACATAGGATCGTCGTTGAAGCCGCCTCCAATATCATTGTTGCCTCTCTTTGTGAGTGGCTGATATTGATGGTAGCATCCGCCATCAGGGAACTGTGTGGATGCAATGTCGATGATTCGCTCCCTCGCTCGTTCCGGAATCTGATGCACAAACCCTACAAGATCTTGATTAGAGTCGCGGAATCCCATGCCTCGCCCTATGCCGCTCTCAAAGAAAGAGGCAGAGCGAGAGAAGCAGAAGGTGATCATACATTGATACTGATTCCAGATATTTACCATACGATCAAGTTTGTCATCACCTGAGCGTAGAGTGTATTTTGCAAGAAGATCATCCCAATATTTCCTTAACTCGGCAAAAGCCTTATCCACTTTCGCAGGAGTATCAAAGCGAGCCATTATCTCGCGAGCGGGCTCCTTATTGATGATGCCCTTGCTCTCCCATTTCTTATCATCAGGATTTTCTACATATCCAAGTGTGAAGATGAAGTCGCGGCTTTCTCCCGGCTTGAGATCAACCTCAATATAATGAGAAGCAATAGGCGACCAACCATGTGCAACTGAATTGCGAGGCGTCCCTTCCATCACTGCATCCGGCTCGTCAAAACCGTTATAAAGACCCATGAAAGTCTCACGGTCGGTATCGAAACCTTGCACCGGGACATTCACATTGAAGAATGCATAATGATTGCGACGCTCTTTATATTCAGTCTTATGATAGATAGTGGAGCCTTCGACCTCCACTTCGCCGGTGGAGAAATTTCGCTGGAAATTCTCCATATCCGTTGCTGCATTCCACAGACACCATTCGATGAATGAGAAGAGTTTGAGACTCTTCGGCTTGTCCGACTTATTTGTCAGAGTAAGTTTGGAGACTTCTGCATGCGTATCTAAGGGCACGAAGAAAAGCAGGTCGGCTTCGACGCCATCTTTCTCGCCAATGATACGGGTATAATTCATTCCATGACGACATTCATAGCGATCAAGTGGAGTCTTGGTCGGTTTCCAACCAGGATTCCAGACTGTGTCGCCATCCTTAATGTAGAAATATCGTCCTCCAGCATCCATAGGCACCCCGTTGTAGCGATAGCGTGTAAGACGACGGAACTTGGCATCCTTATAGAAAGAATAGCCGCCTGCCGTATTGGAGATTAGAGAAAAAAAGTCCTTATTGCCCAGATAGTTTATCCAGGGCCAAGGAGTCTTGGGATTAGTGATTACATACTCCCGATTTTTATCGTCAAAATATCCGTATTTCATTTTTAGTAGCTAACAAAAATTAAACGATATATGAAGACCAAGCAGCTGGAAAGATCTTGACATGATAACTGCGGCTAATCTTGGTCATCTTGGCATTGTCGTTCAGTCGCTTAGCTCGCTAAGCTCCTTCTCTCCGCAGCCAACCTGACTCAAGATTATCTCGCATTTATCATATCATTAATTTTTGCGAGCTACTTAATCAATTTTAATGGCAAATTTAAGAAAAATTTCCGAAATCATCATAATACTATTATATCTTCTTTTTGTTTTTACTTTGAAGTTGTTTAAACAACTTCATTAAATACCTGACAAAATGGCTGATAATTATCTTGAAAAGAAGATGGAGGAGCTGCGTAGCGGGCGGCTCTCAGTAAAAGGTGGCATTCCGGGAATCCGTCCGGGAGCTCAGCGTGTGGTTGTTGCTGGAGGATGCCATGGAGCCGCAAAGGAAAAAGTAATGGAATTTCGAAAAAAGGGGTATCGCGTAGCAGTGTTTGACTCGGATGAAAAAGAAGGGAAACGCATGGCATATGAGAATGGCATCCGATTTCACCACGTCGATTTGAACGACGCCAATGCCATTACAAATGAGACGAATGCTCTGCTTGGAGTGTGGAGAGGAATAGATGTCATTATTGGGAATAAAGATAGAAGCCAATTATTGGAGAAAGCTGTAAGAAATTGGAAGGAATCACTCCCAATTGCCGACAAATCAGTCGCTACTGTTGTTATAGTATAAAGGCAATGTTGTTTAAACATGATTAATCATGTTTAAGCGTGATATATTGTCAACTCACAACTTTAACTATCAAAATTATGGAAATAGGAGATAAATTCCCTGATGTGCTTGGCGTTGATGCGCAGGGAAAAGAAGTTAAGCTTAGTGATTATCCCGGTAAGAAATTTGTATTGTATTTCTATCCGAAAGACAATACCCCCGGATGCTCCGCTGAGGCATGCAGCCTTAACGACGGTCTTGATGAATTGGCAGCCAAGGGATATCAAGTGATTGGAGTGAGCAAAGACTCAGCTGCAAGCCATGTGAAATTTGCAGACAAATTCGGATTGAAATTTCCGCTGATTACAGACACCGACACCACACTCTGCCAACTTGCAGGAGTATGGCAGAAGAAGAAAATGGCTGGACGCGAATATATGGGCATCGTCCGCACCACATTCCTTCTCTCACCCGACGGCACAGTAGAGCAGATAATCTCGAAAGTCAACACAAAAGACGCCGCCAACCAAATCCTAGGCCTAATTGAGAAATAATAATTACTCATAGGCTCTTAATGACGCATGCGGAGCATGCTCTATTACTAATATTATCGATTGCACCTCTCAGATGCAAAGTTTAGTAATAAAGCATGCTCCGCATGCGTCATTTAGCGTTTTATACCAACTGGGCAATCTCCCCAAAATAAGTTGGTAAACTCAATCAATCTTTACATTCTTCACTCCATCGCCATATGTGATCTTCTCGCCGGGCACATCAACCACGACATTTTTCATCGTCAGGCCATCAACATGGTTGAGCGTGAAACCCTTGTTTGCTCGGAATCGGCAATCTTCAAGCACTACATTCTTCATAGGCATTTCCGGCAGGCCATTGAAGAGAGCAGCTCGGCCTGCAGAGCGACATACCACATCTTTGATGAAGATGTTGCGGAAAGATGGAGTCTCTTCAGAGACAGGGGGCACGGGAGCTCCCGGCTTGATACCGTAGTAAAGGTCGAAGATAAGAGCTTCACCGGGAATATCTGTCATCTTTATATTATCGACATAGATATTTTCGACCACGCCTCCACGACCACGCGTCGACTTAAAACGCAGACCAACATCAGTGCCTATAAAGACACAATTCTTTGCCACTATATCCTTACATCCGCCCGACATTTCACTACCAATAACGAAACCGCCATGTCCATGATAGACAGTGCAACCATCTATCAGCACATTAGAAGAAGGAACTCCACGATCGCGACCATCCTTGTCCTTACCGCTCTTCATGCAGATTGCATCATCGCCAACATCGAAACTGCTGTTGACAAGAAGAACGTTTGTACATGACTCGATATCAATACCATCACCATTTTGTGCATACCAGGGATTACGGATATTTACATTATCCACGATAAGATTCTCACACATCAACGGATGCACATTCCATGCAGGGGAATTTTCAAATGTCACACCCTGAAGCAAGACATTGGTGCAACCAATGAAAGAAACAAGCACCGGGCGCAGAAAATCATGAGCCGATTCCAAAGCTGCCGGATCACCCGTATGCACTTTTGCTTGCATATCTTTATCATAATAGGCTTTCATTGCCTGCTCATTGGGAAACCAGATGTCACCCTTTTCATTGACAACGCCAGACTGTATGAGTTTCTTCCATTGGGGATCGGTCATTTTCGACTTTTTGACCGGACGCCAGCACTGACCATTACCATTGATAGTACCTTCCCCTGTAATTGAGATGTTTTTCTTGCCACGAGCAGTAAGGGGCGACATTGCGCGATACGTATTAAGTCCCTCCCAATCTGATTTGACTACAGGATAATCAGCGAGATTCTCACTGAAGAGAATCAAAGCACCGCGATCGAGATGAAGGTCGATGTTGTGGTCAAACACTATAGGTCCGGTATACCATATACCTTCCGGCACAATCAGATGTCCACCACCTTTTGAAGAAAGATGTGAGATAGCTTTCTCAAATGCCTCGGTATTGAGAGTGACGCCATCGTTGACACCCCCGAAATCAGAAATTTTCACACTGTAGGAAGGCACGGTGAAATCCCTCACCTGATTGATTTTCACCGGCAGACCGGTATAGTACTTACTGTAGTCAGCCGCTGAAGCTGCCACAACTGCGAGGCATAATGCCATCGCTGAAAGCAAAGATTTTTTTAGGTTCATTATCATGATGTTTAGTTTAGGTATTTCTTTAATATTTGTAGTGCTTTTATTATAGCTTCCTTCAAATCTGGAATATCTTCTTTTACAGCATCGAAAACCAAATCAGCATCCAACTCAAAATAACCATGCGCTATATGATTTCTCATTCCAATAATTGCATTCCATGGTATTTCAGGAAAGTGACCAGACAGAAAATCAGGAAGCAGCTTGTTGACACGATTAATGCCTTCTCCGATAGCAGTGATCAATGTGCAATTTGCAGCCAACAACTGCATACCAGTTTGGGTGGAATAATAATCTTCAACTGAAGATACATTTTTATTCCAGCAAATAAGATCATCAATAACTTTATCCACAGACTCTAAAGTCAGGATAGACTGCCTTAGATTCTTCTCAGAGTATTTGGATTGAGTCATGAGAAATCTGATTAAGAAAATTATGAGACATGTGGGAATGCTTTCTGATTAAGTCAACAGAAGTATTCAATATTTTTTCAAGATAATTCTTTAATTCAAACAACAGAACTATCTTTGGAGGCATTTCCACTAATATGTCCACATCACTATCACCATGGTTATCTCCACGTGCTGTAGATCCGAACAAGGTAATAGATTTCACACCATATTCCTTTTCTATGAAGCTTTTATTTTCAGAAATAATCCTTATGCAGTCTGTTGATGTGCACATATTTTTTTAATTTATTTAAATCCAAAAACGATTCGGATTCGTATGCAAAGTTAATAAAAAATTTGGATATACTATAAAATTATCTCAAATTACATTGCTAATATCACGAATAGCCTATCCGAGGCTACTGTGCGTTTATCTCTAACCCTAGGCTGAAGCCTATTCTCTGAATGGGTATTCAATTTTATCTTGATGTATATTAAATTGTGTGCCCTCTGTGTGAAACATTTCATACAAAATCGGACAAAAGTGTACGATTTCGTACACCACTCCAAAATACTAATAATTAATTATCAGCTATTTATATTTTTGGCACGCATATTGCAAGGATCTTGACAAAACGCAAAACGAACAACAATGGATAGACAAATTCCCAACTCAGAGCGCCGCAAAACAAAGCGCAACAAAATAATAAAAATCGGAGGCATAGCCATAGCAGTAATAGCCGGAGCAATTGGTCTTGGCTCAATGATGCGAGCATCAGTAGCTGCATCCGACCTGACAATAGGAACTGCCGACACCGGCACCATCGATGTGACTGTGACAGGCACAGGTACAGTTGCTGCAGCCTTCGAGGAAATCATTACATCCCCTATCAATAGCCGCATCGTAGAAGTATATTGCCGCGCCGGCGACTCCGTGAAAGCTGGCACTCCCCTCCTTCGCCTTGACCTCCAAAGCACTGAAAACGAAGTGAACCAGCTCAGCGACCAAATTTCAATGAAAAATCATGAGCTCGACCAACAACGTGTAAATTCCGACACTCGACTCACCGACCTTGCAATGCAAGTAAAGGTAAAGGAAATGACCCTTAGCCGTCTTGAGGCTGAGCTGCGCAACGAGAGGTATCTCGACAGCATCGGTTCCGGAACCGGCGACCGCGTCCGCCAAGCAGATCTTGCCGTAAAAACCGGACGCCTCGAACTCGAGCAGATGAAACAGCAACTTGCCAACGAAAAGCGAGTAGCTCAGGCATCAGAAAACGTCAAGCACCTCGACATCGACATTGCACGCCGCAATCTCGACGAGAAAAGCCGAACACTCAGCGATGCCCGCGTATCTTCACCACGAGATGCCACTCTCACCTTCATCCAAGACCAGATTGGCGAAAAAGTAAGTGAAGGACAGAAAATAGCTGTCATCGCCGACCTCGGACACTTCCGTGTAGATGGAGAAATCTCCGACAGTTACGCAAGCAAAGTAAGCGTAGGGAGCCCAGCTATAGTAAGGATTGGTAAAGAAAGACTTAAAGGCGTTGTTTCAAATCTTACCCCACAATCTCAAAACGGAGTGATCAAGTTCACCGTCCGTCTTGAAGATGACGCTCATCCGCGCTTACGTTCCGGACTAAAGACCGACATCTTTGTAGCATGCGACGTCGTAGACGATGCCATCCGCATCCCTAACGGTTCCTTCTACACCGGTCCCGGCACCTACAGCCTATTCTTCCTTAGCGAAGATGGCAAGAAACTCGAGAAGCACGACGTGAAACTCGGCAACTCCAACTACGAATTCGTAGAAGTCCAAAGTGGCATCCGCCCCGGCCAGCGCATAGTGCTCTCCGACATGAGCCGCTTCAAAGACTCCTCAACTCTCCGCGTCAGATAATTCCGAATTATGAATTGTCATTGACCTATTAGACCAATTAGACTAATTAGGCAAATTAGATCAATAAAGAAATTTGCAAAAAATGAAATTAATAAAAAAGACTCTCCAAGAGGCGATGAAGACCCCCGGCTTCTCGCTTCTATACATGGCAGGCGTAGCCTTTACTGTCGCCTTCACCATCATCTACGGGATGCTGCTATATAGCCAACTCGGCCCCGTTTATCCGGAATACGATCGAAGCTCTACTGTCTATGTAAATAAAGTAATATTGACAAAGGATTTCAACAGAAACAGCAACTATCTTGGTCGCCCATTAGTCGAAGGATTCTTACGCGACAAACTGGAGTCAGCTGAAATGATGACAACAATAGCAGCCTTCAACCCAGGCTATCCTATGGTGCAAACCGACGGACATGGACCTGAATTTCATGTTGAAGTCCGCAACGTGGAGCCAAACTTCTTTAAGTTTTATAGCTACGAATTCAAGGCAGGCAAACCGTTTTCCCAGGAAGACTTTGACTCCGCATTGAATGTAGCCGACATAAGCGAAAACGTTGCAAATAGGCTCTTTGGATCAGCTGAAGAAGCAGTAGGGAAAGATATCTCAATCGACCATGTCAACTATAAAATACGTGGTGTCTTTAGAGAAGGAAGTGCTCTCAACATTGATTCATACGGAGAAGTTTTTCTTCCCTATAGTCTGACATTCTCTCCAAATGGTTATGAATCTGGAATAAAAGGATATATGGGTCCTCTTAGAGCTGTAATCAAGGTCAAGCCTGGCAAAGAAGCTGCTCTCCGCGAGGAGCTGCGCGATATCTGCCGACGCATAAATGCAATGGACTCAACAGATTGGAAATTCTATCTTCCGGAAGTCTACACTCATGCCGAACACATTCTCACCGACACTAATACAGAATGGGGTTGGGATGGCGACGACGACGAGAGATTTAAAATCAAGGAAGCCTCTACTTTTGCACAAATGTGGAAGCCATTCTTGATAGCTCTGCTCGTGGTGCTCGTGATTCCGGCTTTAAATATCAGTGGCCTTATCGGAGCCAGAATGGACCGTATGGCATCCGAATTGGGTGTACGGAGGTGTTTCGGAGCCAACCGTAGGAAGCTCATGGGTATGGTATTGTCTGAAAACTTCATTCTGACTCTCATAGGAGGCATCTTTGGATTGATCGCAGCATGGCTGATATCTCTCTTGGCAGGGAGCTTCCTTCTGCAACTTACCCCGTTAGCTTATGACTCAGCTACCTCCTTGGGACACAACGCTTCTTTCATCACTGGAGAAACAGCTTTCGCACCTCTTCTATTCCTGTTTACCTTAGTGGTATGCCTGGTGCTCAACCTAATTTCTGCTTGGATTCCGGCACACCGCTCCCTCCACACCCAAATAACAGAATCGCTCAACACAAAACGATAATACAGCCATGATACTTAAATCAATCATAGGAAAGAAGACTCGTTCTACGGCTCTTTTCATCGAGATAGTGATAGTCACCATCATTGGATGGCTGATAATCGAACCGGTGGCTGTCAACACAACCACTGCCCTGATTCCTGCAGGATACGACTATGATCGGCTCGTAATGGTGACGATTGAAATGCTTGATGAAGACTCTCCCCTCTATGACAAAACAGCTGAAAATGATAGTAAAGAATCTTTATATGGCAATCTGCTCCGAATGATGAGAGACCGTGAAGGGGTAGAAAAAGCCACTTACACGTATTACCAGTCATTTGAAATGGATGGCAGGTCATCAAACGGCTTGGAAGCTGACTCCACCTACAAAGAAAAAGGGATTGAAGATATAGGGTTTAGCATGAGCTGCATTGAGTTTATGCCAAACACCGATTTCTTCTCCACTTTCGGAATAAAGGGAGTAGACGGCAAGATATTTGAAGAGCCTGCAATGAATGAAAGTTCCTACATAATCAGCAATAGCGTGGCAAAAGCTAAATTCCCTGATCAAAGTCCTATTGGGAAAGAGATATTTCCTGCTTCAGAATGGCGTCCCTACTCAATCAACGTTGTTGGTGTCACTGCCGATATGCCATACGTAAAAGGAGACGGAAGAATCGGTACATATTTTATAGCAAGAGACTGGGAAGGTTGGAGCAGGCCTAAAGCCATAACAATGCGACTCGGAGAAGGAGTAAATCCACGGCAGTTTATCGAAAAACTGACAGCAGACCTGTCTCAATATCGCTCCGGAAATCTTTATCTCACCCACCCCGTATACATGAGCGACCAACGCGACCAAATCTTCGCACCAACACAACGGGATCTTACCCAGAAATGGATAATCGTGGCGTTCTTTCTTGTCAATGTGCTATTGGGAGTAGCCGGAACTTTCTATGTGCAGTGCAAGACCCGCATACCGGATGCCGGAGTGATGCGTGCATTCGGTGCCCCCAGACACAAGATAATTTGGAATATTGTAGGGGAAGCTCTCATTACCACATTCCTTGGTTGGCTGATAGGGAGCATAATCTATCTGATATATCTGAAATTTCAAGGCTTCCCAATGGAAACAGATGCCGCTCCCATCATCCGGTATCTCCGTCCCGTCTGGCATGACACAAAATTGGGTCGTTACTCAGTGATCGGAGGCATTATCCTCCTTCTACTCCTTCTGACCTCAGCCCTCGGCGCTTGGCTCCCAGCCCGAAAAGTAGGCAGAGTACCCATAGTAGAATCCCTCCGAGACGAATAGCTATTCATAATTGAGAATTGAGAATTGAGAATTTTCAGAGTACGCAAAGTACTCAGAGAGCTCAGACAACTTATAACTGACAACTGAAAACTAAAGAAATATGATTACTCTTAAAGACATCAACAAAATCTATCGTACAGATGAAATCGAGACCCAGGCTCTCGAAAACGTCAACATCCACATCGACAAAGGCGAATTCGTTTCCGTCATGGGGCCTTCTGGCTGCGGAAAATCAACACTCCTCAATATCGTAGGTCTCCTCGACACTCCTACTTCCGGCACAGTTACCATCGCCGGCACAAACGTAGAAGGCATGAACGATTCCAATCTCGCTGCCTTCCGCAACCAGAAACTCGGTTTCGTATTCCAGAGCTTCCACCTCATCGACTCCCTCAACGTGATCGACAACGTGATGCTCCCGCTCCTATACCGCAAATCGAGCGCATCAGAGCGCGAAAAACTCGCTAAGGAAGTGCTCGAGCGCGTAGGCCTCAGCCACCGTATGCGCCACCGCCCCTCACAGCTATCCGGCGGTCAGTGCCAACGCGTAGCAATAGCCCGCGCCATAGTAGGAAATCCTGAGATAATCCTCGCCGACGAACCTACCGGCAACCTCGACTCAAAGATGGGAGCAGAAGTAATGGACCTACTCCATACCCTCAATCGCGAAGATGGACGCACCATAATGATGGTGACCCACAACGAAGAGCAAGCTCACCAGACCGACCGCATCATCCGCTTCTTCGACGGCAGACAAGTAATGTAGCAATAAATGAGTCTTCAGTCTTGAGTCTTAAGTCTTAAGACTGTAGCTTCGCCGCTAATGCTGAGACTCTGCAAATTCAAAACGCTGACTTGTCAGCATAATCTCAAGACTGAAGACTAAAGACTAATAGACTAAAACATGATACGATATTTCAAGCAAGCCTGGGGCTCACTAAAAAAGCAGCCGCTGCTGAGCATCGTCAGCATTGCGGGCACGGCGCTTGCCATCTTCCTTATCATGATCATAGTGATGATCGATGAAGTGAAAGTTGCTCCCTTCGCGCCTGAGAGCAATCGCGATAGATGGCTCGTGCAGACAAGCGCCTCCATAGGTAATAAAGAATGGGGATCCACTCCTGAAAGCAACTCATCAAACGGAGGAATGGCTTACGAAACTATCCGCCGAACATTCTACGAAATGAAACTTCCCGAAGCTGTTGGTACATTCACTTGGAGCAATACTGAAAGTCATCTTTCAGTGCCAGGGAAACCATCTTTCGGAGCAATAAGAAAAGACACCGACCATGGATTCTGGAAAGTTATGGACTTCACATTTATCTCCGGTCATCCTTATGATGAAGCTGATGTGGAATCCGGTCGCCAAGTAGCCGTAATCAACGAAACACTCGCCCGCAAGCTCTTTGATACGACAGACTGCGAGGGGCGCGAATTTTCTATCGACCACGTGCCATATCGAGTATCCGGAGTGGTGCGAGACGTCACTAACCTGACTTCGCATGCTGATGCCGACCTATGGGTACCGCTGACTTCTAATGGAGTCGATAAATTCGTATGGTGTACCTATATGGGGGCACTGAGCGCCATTATAGTCGCACCAAGCAAGGCAGATTTCCCTGCTATACGCGAAGAATACAATAAAGTTTGGGACAAATTTGAGTCTGAAATCAGCGAATCCGGATGGGAATTCTATCGTCGCCAGCGTCCTTACGACCAATTTACGGCAATCAACACCAGAGGTGCAAACATGGAGCCGGATATGGATGGCGTCAGACGCCACAACCTTCTTGTCTATACCATCCTTCTATTAATCCCCGCCATCAACCTCAGCAGTATGACTCAGAGCCGTCTGCGCCATCGACGTGAGGAAATCGGAGTGCGCCGTGCATTCGGAGCCACAAGAATTGCTATCATGAGCGAAATTTTTATTGAGAGTCTCATCATTACCATCATAGCCGGCCTTATCGGTTTTGTAATGAGCATAGCATTCCTCTTCTTGGGAGGAAAGAGTGTCCTTGCGGGAGGTGCAGACGTGACCGGACTCTCTTTGGGAATGGTATTCAACGCCGGCGTATTCGGCATTGCACTCCTCTTCTGCTTCCTGATGAACCTCATCTCCGCCACTGTGCCATCTTGGCATGCATCGAGAACCAACATTGTCAACTCCCTTACCGGGGACAAAAAGTAACCGACCGATATGAAACGTAAACTATTGACCCAGATGCGTGCTGAATGGCGCGCCAACATATGGATGGCGATAGAGCTGCTGCTCGTTTCGGTAGTGCTCTTTGTGCTTGCTGATAAGATCTACACCGTAGTCGCCACTCTCAACGAACCTCTCGGTTTCAATACAGAGCATTGTTACATTTTGAAAGTAAGAGAATTGTCAGAGGCAGCCCCGGAATATAAAGCCTACGAAACACGAGAAGACAGATATAAGGATCTTCTGACACTTAAAGAACGTATTTTGGCACGCCCCGAGGTTGCAGCCGCGACAATGAGCTCCAATGCATATCCATACAATCCTAATAATTCTCAGAATCAGCTCGACATCGATACATTCAGCATGGCGGATGCACCCCTGCTCTTACGTCGCGTGGATCCAGACTTCTTCAAAGTGTTTATGATTGAGGGAGCCAACGGAGAGACTGCCGAGCAACTTGGAGAAATTCTGATGAAAGAAAGGATTATTCCAAGCGACAATGCCCTTCTACGTAAAGCCGGGATTCGATCATTAAAGAATCTCTACGGCAAGCAAATGGTGCTTTCCGGTAGCGATACCCTTACTTTGCGAGCCTCTTTCAAACCCATGAAATATAGTGATTACAGCACTGTACATGGATGGGCAGGAGCTTCAATGTTTGAACGCTTCAATGGATATTTCCTTGATTTTATGGAAGGTATTTCTGTCAGAGTCAATGATAATATGGACAAAGACTTCATGGAGAAACTAATGGCAGATGCTGACAATCAACTAAAAGTCGGCAACTGGTATGTGGCTTCTGTCGAATCATTCGATTTTATCAAGGAAGACTTTAACCGAAATGAGAAGACAGCCGTCAGGAACGTAATTATTTGCGCATTGTTCTTGCTCGTCAATATCTTCTTGGGTATTTTAGGCACATTCTGGTTCAGAACTCAGCAGCGCAACCGAGAGATAGCACTCCGTATGGTGAGCGGAGCTACCAGAACAGACATCTTCCGTAGAATTGTTGGAGAAGGAGAAGTATTGCTCCTATTGGTGACTCCAATTGCCATTGTAATAGATTATCTTCTGACCATCTACGAATTCACCTCATGGTATGACGGATATTTCGAATCGATGCATTTCTGCATCAGTGTATTAGCTGCATGGCTCTTAATGGCTCTGATGATTGCCATAGGAATCTACTTCCCAGCGCGACGCGCAATGTCGATCTCCCCTGCCGCTGCCATGAAATCCGAGTAATTTTGAATTGAGAATTATTTTCTGACTTGTCCGACTTGTCTGACAATCAAAAGCTATGATAAATATTAAGTATATTGGGATCGCCGCGGCAGCCCTTGTCTCCATCTTTGTGACTGGGCTGCCCATCGAGGCGAGGACTATAACCCTCGACGAGGCTGTACTGACTGCCCGCGCCAATAGCGTGGATGCGGCTGTAGCCCTCAATCAGCTCCGCACAAGCTATTGGAGCTACCGCACCTATCGCGCCGACCTGCTCCCGGAGGTGGCTTTTAATGCCACCATCCCCTCCTACCGAAAAAGCTACAGTGCTTATCAGCTCGACGACGGAAGCTACACTTTCGTGCGCAACAATTATATGCAGATCAACGGAGAGGTATCAGTGAAGCAAAATATTTGGTTTACCGGAGGCAGCTTATCACTCAACACGTCGCTTGACTGGCTCAGGCAACTCGATAGCGGCGCTTCAAACCGATTCATGTCAGTTCCTATTGCGCTAACCCTCAATCAGCCGATCTTCGGAGTGAACCACGTGAAATGGAACCGACGCATCGAACCTATCCGCTATGAGGAAGCCAAGGCTGATTTCATGAGTGCTTCTGAGCAAGTTGCCCTTAATGCCGTAGGATATTTTTTTGATCTGCTCATGGCTAAGGAAAACCTTGGTATTGCCAGACAAAACTACGACAACTCTAAGAAGCTGCATGAAGTGGCTATAGTAAAGCGAGAGATGGGGCAGATAAGCCGCAACGACCTTCTTCAGCTTGAACTCAATCTTCTCAACGCGGAGTCTTCTCTCACCGACCGCGAAAGCAACTACCGTGCTGCCATGTTTGCTCTAAAGTCATTTCTTGACATTGAGGATGATGAGGAGCTGGAGCCAGCAGTGCCTGAGGAAGTCCCAGCAGGTGAACTGGTCTATACTGAAGTTCTCGACAAAGCTCTCACCAACAATTCTTTCTCCAAAGAGATACGTCGCCGTCAGCTTGAGGCTGACTATGAAGTGGCAAAAGCAAAGGGAAATATGCGCCAGATCAACTTATTTGCGCAGGTTGGTTTCACAGGGACTGCCGAGAACACCTCTGATGCCTACAGCCGCCTTAAAGACAATCAAATTGTTGAGTTAGGTTTCTCTATTCCTCTGATAGATTGGGGTAAAAGAAAAGGAAAGGTGAAAGTTGCGGAAAACAACCGCAATGTCGTTGAAAGCCGAATCCGTAAGGAGCAGATGGAATTCAACCAAGATATATTCATCCTCGTGGAGAGATACAACAATCAGCGTCGACAACTTGAAATCTCGCAACGTGCCGACACCATCGCCGCTGCACGCTACAACACAAATCTCGAAACATTCCTCGTAGGCAAAATCTCAACCCTTGACCTCAACGACTCGCAGCTCAGCAAAGATGAGAGCCGACAGGCTATGATCAACCAAATGTATCTCTATTGGCGTTACTACTACCAAATCCGAAGCCTGACACTATGGGACTTCGCCAACGGAACAGGCATTGATGCCGACATCGACCGTATCATCAAATAGCTCATTTCATGTCTCCGAACTAAAAATTTTTGCTAAGAGCCCATCTCAACTCCCGGTTCCAGCCTGAAGAAAATGAAACTATTGTCACATTTTTGCACCTTAATACGTCTTTAATACATACGAAAGATGTTATTAAATTTATAGGGGTAATCCCGCAATTACAAAAATCATGAGCATAAAACAGCTATTGACAACTTTGGCAGCAATCGCCTTTGGAATGCTTGGAGCCCAGGCACGCACTATTCAAGGTATTGTCTACAATGCCAACGACTCAACGCCTCTTATAGATGCCCACTGTAGCATTATTATCGAAGGCATACCTAAAGCCAAGGCTACGACAGGAGCCAATGGTAAGTTTTTGATTAATATCGACGTTAATGGCGACACTGACCTTGAGGTTGAGAAGTCAGGGTTTTACCCATTATATATATCCCTCGCAAAAGGTTCAGGCAATATTGATTTCGGAGCAATATATCTTGATAAGAGCATGGCTCTTGATGAAGTGACTGTCACAGCCAATGTCGCAATCAATTCTAATGGAAAGACTATCGTGTATCCCTCCATAGCAGATATTAAATCTTCAGCGACTACACTTAGTCTCTTCCAGAAACTTCCTCTTGCCGGGCTACAGGCAAACCCCGTCAATAGGACTATGAGCGTCGACGGAGGAGTCCCGGTAATCCTAATAAATGGGATACCATCGTCAATGGAAGATGTCAATGCCCTTCAGCCCAAGGATATAGCAAAAGTGGAGTTTTCTCGTCTCACTCCCGCCAGATATGCCGACAAAGGAAATTCCGGACTTCTCAGCATCACTCTGAAAAAACGCAATGATGGCGGACAAGTCTATGCCTGGGGCAGAAGTGCTGTCAATACGACATTCATGGATGCAAATATAAGTGCATCCTATCACCAAGGTGCATCACAATTCACGCTGATGTACAATCCTTCTTGGAGAAATTATCAGAGAGCTTACGACAATACGACTGAAAGCTTCATAGGCGATGGCTTCCGTGTTGATCTTGAGGAGCATGACCGTGCTCCTTTCAACTATCATATGCACCCTGTAAAACTGAAATATGACCTAAGTCCGACCAACAAGACCCTCTTCTCAGCCACTTTCAATATGACTCCTATATGGCAAAAGAGCAGAGCTTTCAATCATACCATTGATTCAGAACTTGGGATATATGATAATGAAAACCTTTCTACGACAAAGAATCTATCGCCATCTCTCGATCTCTTCCTTCGTCAAGATTTCAATGACAATAACTCACTTGAGGCCCAGGTGGTAGGGACTCTCAATTCAAGCGACTACCGACGAAACAATACATATAATTTCTCAGACGGCAGCATTGAGTCATATCTCATGAATGTAGACAGCCGAAGAAAATCTCTTATTTCTGAAGTAAGTTATATACACTCTTTCAGTGACAAATCTCAGCTTTCAGGAGGCTATCAGAACACTGTCTCACACAGCACCAACACTTATCTGAGTTCCGACTACAAACCTGTGCTCACTGAAAACAATAATTATGTCTATCTCCGTCTTGGCCAGCGCATCGGAAAGGTCTTTGTCAATCTCGCTACTGGAGCAAAGATGTTCTGGATAAAGAATGACATGAACAAGCGGCATTTCATTAGAAATCTTTCTACTGTCCAGGCTTCTTGGAATATCAGCCAGAAATGGAGTCTGCAAGGATCATTTCAGTACTCTCCATCAATACCCTCACTTAGCGCTCTCACCGACTATCCGCAACAGGCTACTCCATACCTGATTTCTAATGGCAATCCCGACCTTAAAGTGGCTGACAACCTGAACTATAGGATAAGCGCATCCTACAATCATAAACTTTTCTCAGTATGGTTACAGTCTGCTTATTCTGACGTCAAGAATAGCGTCATTAGCGATATTTCCTATCTTGGCAATGGAAAATTCCTATCGCAATCAGTCAATGCAAAGAAAAGCAATGTCTTTTCCAACGATCTTTCAATTCGCCTAAATGAAATACATGGATTCGGAGCTAACCTCTATATGAGCCTGAACCATTACAAAAGTGCTGGATCTGATTGGGAACACTCTCTGACCTCTTTCAGTGGAAGTATAAGTCTTTGGTGGAACAAGGGTCCTTTCACAATTTCATATTGGCGCTCTCTGCCCGGGAAATACCTTAGCGGTCATGTTGTGGGCAAGGAGGAGAACGGAGATGCCCTTCAACTTGATTACACTCCCAATAAGCATTGGACCATCGGTGCATCCTGGATGTATATGTTCGACAAGAAAGGCACCAAGTATCCTTCATGGAACTATTCTGAGGTGAATCCCTCCTTCCGTGAACGCTACATCAAAGACAACGGCAACATGATTGTCCTCTCTGTCAGCTACTCAGCCGACTTCGGATCGATCTTCCGCACCGCTAAGCGCAATCTAAACAACGCTGACAACGGCTCTTCTCTCCTCAAGATGTAATTGAGTCGTAAGTCTTGAATATTGAGAATACGGCATCCCCATATGAAAAGACTGAATACTGAAAACTGAAAACTAAAGACTGAAGACTGAAGACTGAAAACTGAAGACTAAATATGATTTTAATCGTAGATGATGACAATTCCGTAAGAGTTTCACTTAAGCTTCTACTTAAGCGAAACGGCTATGAGGTGGAGACAGCTGCCTCTCCGGCGGAAGCTATAGCTTTCGTCAGAGGCTCGCGTCCCGACCTCGTAGTGATGGATATGAACTACACACGCACCACTACCGGCGAAGAGGGATTGATACTTCTTAAACAGATAAAAGTATTTCATCCCGATGTCCCTGTAATCCTTATCACCGCATGGGGTAATATTCCACTTGCTGTAGAAGGCATTCGTGCCGGTGCATTCGACTTCATCACCAAGCCATGGGATAATTATACTCTGCTCGGGCGTATAGAGACTGCCCTCTCTCTGGTATCGAAAGACGCCTCCCACACTTCATCTTCATTTGACCGATCTGCCATCATCGGGCGTGATCCAAAGCTTCTCTCAGTGCTCGACACTATTGAACGCGTGGCGTCTACTAATGCCCCGGTGCTTATCTTGGGAGAAAATGGCACCGGTAAGGAACTTATTGCAGAAGCTATCCATAAGAATTCGATGCGTCGCAACGGACCAATGATAAAAGTGAATTTGGGTGGACTTTCACAGTCACTTTTCGAAAGCGAGATGTTTGGCTACAGAAAAGGGGCGTTCACTGGTGCTGTCACCGATCGTGAAGGGCGTTTCGCAGCAGCTGAAAAAGGGACTATATTCCTTGATGAAATCGGCGATCTTGATATAAACTCACAAGTGAAGCTTCTGAGAGTGCTGCAAGAGCACACCTATGAGCCATTGGGCGACACTCGCACACGCAGGGCAGACGTGAGGGTAGTTTGCGCGACTAATGCCGATCTCGAGGGAATGTTGCGTAATGGAACATTCCGTGAAGATCTTTACTACCGAATCAATCTTATTACCGTCACACTTCCGCCTCTGCGTGAGCGCAATGAAGACATTCCCCTCCTTGTCGACCATCTTTTGCGCAAGGTAGCAGTGGCAGCCGGAAGAGAGGTGCCTCAAGTGACTCAGGAGGCAATGGACCTGCTTAAGCAACAGCCATGGCCCGGCAACATACGCCAACTTGCCAATATCGTGGAGCGCACATTGCTTGTCACTCCCGGCGACACGCTGGATGCCCGCGATTTCCAAGCCCAAGGACTATCAAATGATACTGTGCATATAAAAAATTCAGGGAGGCTGAAATCTGTAGAGAAAACAGAAATAGAAAATGCCTTGATGGAAGCCGGAGGCAATCTGACTCGTGCCGCAGCACTCCTCGGCATCACCCGCCAGACCCTCTATCGCCGCATGGCAAAATACAACATCAAATTCTAAACCATGCGTATCAGCTGGATCTTCTCACTAATAGTACTTCTTATTGCCGGAGCCGTAGTAACACTGATACTCATCGACTCCGGCAGCCTCGCATATAAATTGGTATGGGGCGTTGCCCTTCTCGGCGTGCTGCTGCTTATACTCTTCTACCGCAACGTCATGAAGCCTCTGCGCACGATAGCCAATGGCATCGACCTTCTACGCGCCCAAGACTTCACAAGCCGACTATCCCACGTCGGGCAGCGTGAAGCTGACCGCATCGTTGATATGTTCAATGGCATGATGACATCACTGAAGCAAGAACGCCTTAAACTTCGGGAGCAAAACCACTTCCTCGACCTCTTGATCGACGTTTCCCCTATGGGTATTATTCTTTTAGGATCTGATGGAAAAATATCAGGAGGCAATCGGGCTGCCGCTCGTTTTCTTGATGTGGATACAGCAAAAGAGATGATAGGAGTAGCTCCGGACGACATTTCATCTACTTTAGGCAGAATATTATGCACTCTTCGTGATCGGGATGTTAGGGTGGTGCGCCTCAACGACTCTATGGTCTATCGCTGTTCAAGACTTTCTTTTATGGAGAGCGGCATTAGCCATCCTTTCTATCTGATCGAGAAACTTACCGACGAAGTGATGAAGGCGGAAAGGAAATCATACGAGAAAGTAATTCGCATGATGGCGCATGAAGTGAATAATTCTTTAGCAGGAATCATTTCTGTGATGGATACGGCTGAAGAAGAGATAAATGACCCTGACCTTTCAGAAGCTATCACAGCATGCAAAAACAGATGCCGCGACATGGGAGCTTTTATAACAAAATTTGCTTCAGCCGTAAAAATTCCTGAACCGACAAGGAGGAATACGGACCTTACCGATCTGCTACGAAGCCGTACCCCTATCTTTGAAAGCATATGCTCAGCAACCGGAGCCACCCTGACTATGAATCTGCCAGATCAAGGAACTCCTGTATTCATAGATCCGGTGCTCATCGAGCAAGTCATCACGAATATCGTCAAGAATGCAGCCGAGAGTGCCGGTCAAGGAGGGAAGGTAGAAGTCAGTATAGAGGGACCAGGCACCCGATTAGTAGTGACCGACAACGGACCCGGTATAAGCCTTGAAGCTGCCGAAATGCTTTTCACACCATTCTTCACCACCAAGGAATCAGGTCACGGCTTAGGATTATTGCTGGTAAGCGAAGTACTCAACTCCCACGGTTGCCGTTTCTCCCTTGAGACATGCCCCGATGGACTCACTCGCTTCCGCATCCGCTTCTAACTCAATCTATAATCATTGATATTGATCGTAGAACCTCATTTCCTAAGCAATCTCTTCAGGACAGCATAATTAGCATAATATAGCGTCTGCAACGCGCGAGGCAGCCGCGGACCAAGAATCATAGCCCCCACAGTCATCCCAATCAATATCTTTATCTCCACCCCATGATTCGGGCCTATGAAAGCCGCCAACAGCCCTACCATACTCATGAATGCCACACACACCACAAGCCCCATCAATGCCTTTATATATTCCATCATATAAATTCCTCCTAAGAAAATACAAATATAGCACTTTCTGACCTAATCTCAAAGCATTTCCACCATTATTTTAGATTATTTGTTATATTAATTGGGTAGATTATCCTGATAATCTTCGCCAGCACCGTAGCCTCTAAGAGGCGATTTATAGAAAGTTATTTTTCAAATTCATTATGGAAACAAACGAAAAACTAAAATCATTGGCAAAAGAAAATGCTGCATACGACAATATAATAACACGCACAAGCATCCGCAATTTCACAGATCAAAGCATCTCAGATGAAATTAAGTCAGCGCTGCTTCATGCCGGAATGTGTGCTCCTTCCGGCGTGAACAAACAACCATGGGAGTTTATTCTGATCGACGACAAGAAAATCCTTAAAGAACTCTCAGAATCCCTACCTTATGCGAAGATGACCGCACAGGCTCCCATGGCTATCGCAGTATGCGGAAATTCAGAAAGATTTCTCGATGGCGATGACTCCACTCTTTGGGTGCAAGACCTCGCTGCGGCTTCAGAGAATATCCTCCTCGCAGCGCATGCTTTCGGTTTGGGTGCAGTATGGACTTGCCTTTATCCTCATGACGACCGGATGTCGGCTGCATGCAGAATTCTCAATATTCCCGAAGGTATAATTCCATTCTGCCTCATACCTGTTGGATATCCAGCAAAAAACCACGCTCCAATCGACAAATGGCATTCAGACAGGATACACAACAACTCCTTTTGACTACGCTGCTTACTGATTGGCGACTTATCGTTGGCTTCCTGAGCGGTCTCCTTCTGGCAGGACTCATCGTTTGGGCTGTGGCGACGTGGCGACGTGGCAAAGCCGCAAGAAGTGGCAAGCGAGGAGAACGTATAGTGGCGAAAGAGCTTGCAAAGTTGAAGAAAAAAGACAACATCGTCATCAACGACCTGCTTCTGCCGTCGTCCAACGGACGCACTTCGCAAGTGGATCATGTCGTGATTTCAACCCGGGGCATATTCGTCATTGAAACAAAAAATCATTCCGGAAGAATTTCAGGTGGCGAACATGCCCAATATTGGCAACAGCATTTTTCTTCACAGTCAAGGACATTCTATAATCCTTTGCTTCAAAACAGAAGCCATCTGCGGGCTATACGAAGATTGCTTCCAAATTTAGATGCAGGGCTTTTCTCCGCGATGGTGGTATTCACTGAAGCATGGCGACTTGACATAAAAGCAGAAGAAATAATCAAGGAACGCCGCTTTCTTCCCGATCTACATATTAAGCGCACCTTGATTCCTGAAGAGCGGAGAAGCAAAAGATGGTGGCATCCGGGCTCAGAAGTAGTGCTCGATGAGCATAAGATGACAACGCGCATTGAAGGAATGCTTATTGAAATGAAAAGGCGTCCCCGCATCATAAGCAGAGATTCTCTTAAAGAGATTGCCGACAAGCTCATGGCAGCGAACGTCACTGATCGCTCCGCACGCAAGGAGCATACCCAATATGCTAAACAAACCTCCAAAAGTGTAAGCGCAGACATTCATAAAGGCAAATGCCCCCGCTGCGGGGCACAGCTCGTAGTGAGGAAAAGCCCACACGGAGAATTTGCCGGATGCTCCAACTATCCGGCCTGTCGTTTCACCTGCTCTATCGACCGCCTCCATGACTGAAAACTTCTCCCCTCAAACCTTTGTTATTTCAGTATAACCCTCAATAACCAAACAATGAAAAAATTAATTCCTTTCGCAGCGATAGCCCTTTTGATGGCATCCTGCTCAAGCGACAAGGGAAGCGTGACAATCCAGCTCCCTGCTGACTTCTCTGAAAATTCTCTTGTAGTCAGCCACATGACCATCGACAACATCTTCAATGCCAAACAGGCTGAAGACCTCAAAGTGATATATGACACTCTTGAGGTAAAGAATGGTGTTGCCACCTTAAAACTTGACAAGGCAGGAGCTGCAAGATACAGCATTGAGCCACCCGTGATGGCAAGAATGCAACCTGAATTCTATGCTACTCCCAATGAATCTCTTGATGTAAAGATTGTCAGCTTCGAACCTCTTGACTACGACGTCAAAGGAACAAAACTTATGGAAGACATTATGGCGATCACCACCGTGACACAAGGAATTCAAAATGAATATATGGATCTTGTGACCAAAAATCCGGATGTGACACCAGAGCAAGTGAAAGAAATAAGAGACCGCTACGACAACGCCATCAAGCAGTTTGTAGCTGACAATCCTAAAAGTCCTGCAATCCCCTATGTAATACAAGATTTAAGTGGCGACGACTTCAAGGCTGCTTACGACAATATGACTCCTGAGGCAAAAAAATCAATACTTATGCCTTTCGCTGAACTCTATAATCAAGAGGTAGAAAAGATGGTAAAGGAGAGAGAAGCCGAAGAAGCTCGCCAAGCTGAGGTGGCATCGGGCACTATTGAAGCACCAGGCTTTACCCTCCCCGATCTCGCAGGCAAAAAGGTAAGCCTCTCCGATTTCAAAGGCAAGTGGGTAGTTCTCGACTTCTGGGGAAGCTGGTGCGGATGGTGTGTCAAGGGTTTCCCGGCACTAAAGGAAGCTTATCAGAAATATGGCGACAAAATTGTAGTCATCGGTATTGACTGCAACGAATCAGAAGAAGACTGGCGCGAAGGCGTAAAGAAACATGAGCTTCCATGGATCAACGTCTACAACGGCAACGATCAGGCTCTCTATGAAGCATACCACATCACCGGGTTCCCAACAAAAGCTATCATAAATCCCGAAGGCAAACTCGTCGACCTCACCACTGGTGAAGACCCATCCTTCTTCACACGTCTCGCCAACTTCATCAACTAATGGCAGTATCACTGCCACTTTGCATACCAATCTTACGGTCTGGCTCAACACCAGACCGTTTTTTATTAACCGTAACATTTTTGTAATGAATTCCTTAATAATCCATAAAAAGCAAAAGTTCTTAAAACCTAACCCTCTTATAATCCGTTTAGCATTCACAAAGCGGGGCCATTCAAAGTCCCAAACAATCAATCCTAAAGTTTCACCTTAACACAATCCATGCTATGAAAACACTAAACGACAACCCATCCTCAGGCAACCCTTTGCCAACGGATAAAGAATTTTACGAACAAGATTTCAACACTACCCTGCAAGCAGAAATGTTTGATAATGGTCCTGAAACGGAAGATGAACGCCTTGGTGATCGCGCATTGAAAGGCGCCGCTTGGCTCGCAGGAATCGTAGGACTCTTCGCGCTCGCTATAGTCATCGCTGCAGCTTTCGACTTAAGTCCTACTCCATCTCCAGCAAAACCACATAGTCAAAATTACGTGGCAAAACAGGCATACATCTCTTCTCCTTCAAGTAGCTACACGGCTTCATATAATGAAAAGTATGCCAACGATTTCGCAAAATTCAACTCTGAGCCCGTAGTGCTGAAAAGCATTACAATAATCGCACAAAAACCCACCCCTGCAGTAGCTAACGTCACTCCTAAAGCAGCTCCTGCTCCCACAGCAGTAGTTCCAGCAAAAGCTGCCACTGCAACATCAATGTCTAAAGCAGACATGGACCGCATAGAGAAGGAAGCCCTCGAGGTGATACATGGCGACTACGGCAACAACCCGGGGCGTGCACAGAAACTCGGTCCCGATTATGCTGCCGTTCAAGCCCGCGTCAACCAGCTTCTTCACAGCTAATCACACCTTTCTTCTTCCAATTTTTTACAATTCTCTTATCCAGTGAAGCGGGCACATACTCCCAATAGGGCTTCATCTTATCCCTAAACTGGGTATTACCACATAGCATTTTTTCAAGCATCGAAGAGACGTCTCTCATCAAATTGAGAAACGCCTCTTCTTGTTCTTGTATTGTCAACTCCTGTCCGGAACGATATTCTGCAAACATTGAAGGGCGTGCCAACAAACCCCTTCCTACCATCACGCCATCAAACCTATGAGATAACTCCCCTATATGTAGCGGAGTTGAAACTTCACCATTGAAAATAATAGGATGACTCAGTTTTGAAGTAAAAGCATCCATTTCTTCGAGCAGAAGAGACCCTTTATATTGCTGTTTGGCAGTTCGAGGATGTATGGTCACATGGCGCAGTGGCATTGCGTTCAAAATGTCAGCCAATGCTAATGCCTCTATAGGGTCATTAACACCAAGCCGCATCTTGACGGAAAACTTAATATCCGGATAAGAGGTCATTGCATCTGCAATTTGTGCTACCTTATCTGGAAAACATATCATCCCTGCTCCCCTTCCTTTCCTTACTTGAGGAGGGAATGGACAACCCAAATTCATATCAATACGCTCTGCTCCATTTGCGGCAAGAGTCTCTACAAGCATCTTCCACTCATCCGCATCCCTGAAGATAATTTGCGGAGTAAGTATCATTCCATGATTAAGCTCAGATGTAAAATCCCGAAGATCACGTGCCCTAACTTCCCCCTTCTCCACCCTGATAAAAGGAGTAAAATACTCCACTTCACCCTGCCTATCCCCAAACAAGGCAAAGTGTACACTCCGCCACACAGCCTCCGTCAACCCCTGCAACGGCGCAACCATCAATTTCAACTCTTTCTCCATAATTCATCAAATCTATAAATACAACACTCCCAATCTCCAAATTATCATCCATACCACAAACCTCCACGCCTTACTGAATCGGGAAGTCAAAAGTAAACTCAACTTTAATAAGGGGCTAAACGTTTTATGATTGAAACCTTTAAAGCACTTTTATATTATGGAAACATTTGATTCATTGAAACCGCAGGATTCGGTTTCAGTTACAATTTGGGGACCGGAAGGCTCTAATCTTTATCAATCTACCAACACTGGATATCGTACAGTGGAGGAGGCAGTGCGCATTGCCATTCAAAACGCAGACCTCACGATTAGCCCGGAAGATTGTGTATTTGAAGTACGCAACGACGAAACACTCGTATCCCACAGCTATCGTCTCAATGCGCATGGCAATCTCGTACTCATTCCATCCGAGGATTGAAACATACTAAAAACCATCTTAAAATTTGGAGCGTAGCGGACATCATCCACTATGCTCCTTTTTTTCACGATTCCAACCCGGTCGATTTCATCTTGGAGGAGTCGATAATTCTCTTTCAAGAAATGTCTTGAAAGCTCTGCTGATGACCAAGCGATCAGTATCTGAATAATGAGAACGCGAAAAACCAGTCCACAATACCATGGACAAATACAATTCCGCACCTCTCTTCATACCACACTATTTAAATTTCATCTCTCTGCAAATTAAATTATTTTATCCGAACCCCACAAAATCCCCATCAATAAACTTTGGTAATCACAAAATATTATCTACCTTTGCACTGAATATCTGGAACAAATCCACATCAGACCCCAACGCAAATCATGGCGAAACTTTTCCGCCATCAAAAAAAACAGTAAATTTGCATTACTATAATATCTCAGCCACTTCCAAAACAGCAATCCGACCTAAGATAGCAGCCAGTAATTAAAAATTATCAACAATTATTCTACCACAGGAAACAAATATGAACGAAAACGACGATAGATCAATACCAATACTCGAAGCGGCAAAATGGTTGGCCAGAATGGCAGCCAAAGATGGCGTTGTATCCTCCAACGAAAGAAAACTGCTAAAGGAATTTGCTGAAAAATATGACCTTGACTACAAATATCTTTATCGATTGGCACATGCCAATTCAACAGATGTAGAGATTCCTGAAGTAGAACTTATTTCTGCATCAAAATGGAAAGGCAGAAAATTTGAAGAATTCATTGTATCCCTATGCTCAGATAAATCATGTTTTAAGCTATTGTCCTGGCGCAGCGACAAAACTTGTGGTGACACCTATCCGATAGATAGCCTAATGCCGGATTTGCATATTCGGTATAGTTCTGATGATATGGAAATTGAATATTTCATTGAATGCAAATTTCGCTCGAAGCTACCAGACGGTATCCTTGACTTAAGCAATCATATCGATCGCTACCGCAGAATGACTGAATCCAATAAACCGCATAGACTTATCCTCGCCTTAGGAATTGGGGGCACCCCTAATAATCCAGACTCATTATATATAATCCCAGATGAAAGCATTCCGGACGATGGAATCATCAACATCGAAGACTGCAAAGTCTTCTTCTGCAATATAACCCCCGAATCCTTCCGAACTTACTTAATCAAAACACTATGCTGAGGATGCCATCCGAAGTCTCCAACACGCTGGTGCTTTCTGTTCTATGGCAAGATCAAGGAGCTCGCACCCCAACTTTCCCCTCACTTCATAGCCCTTATCTCTAACTTTTTACTAAATTTAACCATGAAACCTATAATAGACCTCTCAAAAAACAATGATTATCGCAGTTGGGTTAAGGAACTTAAACAGCGATACCTTTCCGCTCGTCTGAAAGCCTCCATCAACGCCAACCGCACATTGCTTGAATATTACTGGAGCTTAGGACGCGACATAGCTAACAAGCAATACGCCAACACCTACGGCTCGGGATTCTACAAAACTTTGAGCCATGATCTGAGGTCGG
>CAZGGB010000027.1:0-34076 GCA_964525115.1 uncultured Sangeribacter sp.
CCCTTGCGGTTGCTTGGATTACATATGTCGTTTAATTTTTGTGAGCTACTTATATTAAAACTTTAGTATAAGAACGATCTTTTCTTCCTCTGGATAGGGTGATTAATAAAATTAATTTGTAATTTTGCATTGAATTAAGACAGAACGTTTCGGTTTCGTTCATATTATTGTTTTAGGGTGAGCTTTCCACTCCTGAAATACGACTGACAACCGACATCCTCACTCGAGGAGCGAAAGGTTCGTACAGTTTGGGATGAAGAAAAGGAGGAATGGTATTTTTCCGTAGTTGATGTTGTGGCAGTATTAACGGATAGTGCTGACCCTAAGCAATATATCAAAAAGATGAAGGCTCGTGATCCTGAGTTAAAGGCCAACTGGGGTACAATTTGTACCCTATTTCCTCTTAAGAGTGCTGATGGTAAAATGCACAAGGAAAATGTCACCGATACAAAGGGATTGTTTCGTCTTATTCAGTCCATACCCTCACCTAAGGCTGAGCCGTTTAAGATGTGGGTTGCAGAAGTGGCCAAGCAACGTCTCGATCAAATGCAAGATCCGGAACTTTCCATTGAGCAAGCTATATTTGATTACAAAAGATTGGGGTATTCCGAGAATTGGATTAATCAACGAATTCGATCTATAGAGGTTCGTAAAGCCTTGACTGATGAGTGGAAACGTGGTGGGGTTGAAGAAGGAGTGCAATTCGCGAGTCTGACAGATATAATAACCCGTCAGTGGAGTGGTAAAAGCACAAAAGAATATAAGCAGCATAAAGGCTTGAAGAAATATTCAGACTGATCCGATTGCAGGCATCGTTGAAGTCGTCCACACTCTTTCTGCCATGCGATAAATTAATCAATTTTGTCAAGCTTTAAAATCTTACGCAGAGGCCGCAAAAGCGCAGAGTTTCAATGCTTTTGGAAGCAAGTTTCACATTTCGCATGCTGAATTCCTTTTTAAAGTAGCAGCTGAGACTACGGCTACCACCAACGCGAAGACGGCAATTCCGGCAAATGAGGAGTGCAGCCCGTAGTGCTTGGCTACAAATCCGATCAGAACCGGACCAAGCAATATGCCCGAATATCCAAGCGCATTCACAATGCTGATGATATTTTGCACAGCCATCCCTTTTATACTCGATGCAAAAGAGATAAATTGCGGCACTATATTAGCTGCTCCCATTCCAACAAGAGCAAATCCGATTGCTGTAGTGATGATATTAGGAATCAAAATTATAATCAGAAAACCTACGGCTACCGATAGAGCCCCAAGCACCACAACACGTCGTTGTCCTAATCTGTCAACAATCTTATCTCCCAGAAAACGCATTGCCGTCATCGTTACAGCGAAGGCCGTATAAAAGAATCCTGCAGATGAAATGTCTACTCCTCGATTCTCACTCACGAAAATCGCCGACCAACCCATCACAGCCCCTTCGGAAGCATACATAATAAAGCACAGCAATCCTATCACTATTACCATAGGAGGAATAGAGAATCGTCTCCTCCCTTCCGATTTAGCTTCAGCCGGTGTATTTGCACTTTTAATATCCTCTTTTTTGAGAAGCCCTCGGCAACATACTGTCATAGCTCCAAGAATCAATACCATGCTTATAGCCACCGCCCAAGCCGGAACTATTCCTAAAGAAAATAACACACTCATAATTCCTGCGCCAAGCAGAGTGCCAAGTGAGTAGCCACCATGAAATCCTGACATCAGATGTTTCCCGGTTTGATGTTCGATAGCTACGCCATTTATATTGGCTGCGACATCTATAAGTATGGTGCATGCTCCAAATATCATCAGCATCCCTGCCGTAAGCCATACATTCACCATCAGGCTTATTGCCAACAATGCCAACGCCATCAGAAAACTGGAGAAGTACACCACTGGTTTTGCCCCAAACTTCATGCACAGCCATCCCGATACGGGCAATGCACATATGGAGCCGAGACCGGAGCAAAGCATAAGAAGTCCTAATGTCTCCTCATCAAGCGAGAAGGCGCTTTTCACATAAGGCACCAGAGGAGCCCAAGCTGCCTCCAGGCATCCAATCACCAAGAATGCCACCCGGTTTGCCACCAACGGATGCGTATTATTCATATTAATAGTTAGAATTCAGGTATGGAATATAGGATTATCCTCCTGCTCTCGGTCACAGAAGTAAGGACGGCTGATTCGATGCCCCAAAATAAACGGATTGCGAGGTCTTTCCATATTCTATGATAATTAATTAGGTCGCAAAGTTAATAAAATAGCACCAATTATGCAAATTGCATTATGCAAAATGCATAATGTTCATAGCATAATTGGCATCTTCTTTTTATTGAGCAGTGCAAATGCTTGATAAAAAGATTTTTGAGAAATGATATCTGTGTTTTTTGCCTGTCTATGTCACAAAAAAGGGTTTTGGTGTGTCTTGCTTATAAAGTAATAAAGATCTTTATCAATTCAGTTTATCAACATTATGAAATTTATAGGCATACAAAATGAAAAAGGCATTCCTGACAATAATAATGATCGTTCACCTTTTACAGGCATTCCCTCAATACATAGATACGGACAACTTAGATGCGGATACAACAGCTTTCCGACAACTTGACGAACTCATCGTTGAGGCTTCAAAAGTGATCAGAAAAGCGGATATGGATGTCTACATCCCTTCAAAGGAAGCTGTAGAAAACTCTAAGAATGGAATGCAACTGCTCTCCAATCTTATGATCCCTGCACTGTCTGTCAGCGATTTGTTTGGCACAGTCAAAGCTTCAGGACAAACGGTGCAAATTAGGATCAACGGAAGAGAAGCTTCCATTGATCAACTCCGGACACTCTTGCCCGAAACTATCAGAAAAGTTGAATGGCTCGACAATCCGGGACTCCGCTACCAAGGAGCTCCTTATGTGCTCAATGTTATTGTATCTAATCCCTTGGTGGGAGGCTCATTATATGTGCACGGCATACCCGCATTAAACGTTGCTTGGGGACAATATACCGCAGATCTTAAACTTAATTTCGGATGTTCGCAATGGCAAATAGGAGGGAATTACAAAATCACCAACGACATTAAGACTTTCAGAGAATATTCTGAGACGTTCACCTATCCCGATGGATCGTCGCTCGTGAGAAAAGAGAATACAGAAAGTGGAAGAATGGACTATCCCATGGCTAATGTATGGGCTTCATATAATTATGTAAAACCTGACACCACCGTTTTTATTGCAGAATTTAGTATCCCACAGCTTCTCAATGATAATCTTACTTATCATGGTCGGCTATCTATGAGTGACGGATCTGACGACATAATGTTGACCGATACTAAGGGGAGCAAGGGAACAACACCGAAACTTTCTCTATATATTCAGCAAAATATTGACAAGAATCGACTATTGATTTTCAATCTAAGCAGCTCATTTTATTTCGGTAAGACCTTTTCCGATTATCAAGAAAAGTTTTATGGTTCAGAGGACCTTTTTACCGACATAAATACTGACATACAAGACCGCAATCAAGCATATGCAGCAGAAGCCGATTATATTCATCATTGGGATAATTCTCGTCTGACAGCGGGCGTATCGTGGCAGGACAATCGTAATCGCTCTGATTATAAGAATCTTGGTGGAATGGTTTTTCATCAACGTCAGGATAAAGTATATTTATTTGCTGAATATTTCCGTAAATTTGGCAAATGGACTGCAACGGCAGGAGTTGGCATGCAATACTCAGATTTTTATTTTAAGGAGACAGAAAAAGGCAATCATTCATGGAGTCCAAGGCCGCAGGCATCGATTAGCTATTCACCGAACGGCAGCCATAAATTTCATCTTGACTTCACTTCATGGCAGACCACTCCATCTCTTGCCGAAACTAATGCCGTGGCGCAACAATTTGATGGATTCCAATGGAGTGTAGGTAATCAAGATTTGAAAACGTTCGATACATATAAACTCTCTTTTCGCTATGCTTTCAACTTGCCGCGCATAAATGGCACATTTGGTGTAAGTGCCCAATCTTCTCCGCATGCAATAGCTCCAGTGATAGAATGGGATGGCGACAGACTTATTACATCCTATGAGAATAGCCTTGGCAAGCAAAGTGTATCTTTCTCATTCTCTCCGCAGATTGAGATTATTCCGGGATGGCTTCAAGCAAGTGGATCAATTCGTTATAATATCGAGCGTACAAAAGGTCTTGGATATAAATGTCACTACAATGATTGGGATGGAAACGCCTCTATCCAGCTGGTGCACTGGGGATTTGTGCTTACAGGTCAATATACTCGTGAAAACCGGACTCTATGGGGGGAACGAATATCCTGGGGTGAGAGCATAAATATTATAGATCTGACTTATAATTTAAAGAATTGGCAATTCTGCGCAGGCGTAATGATGCCATTCGGCAGATACGACAGAGGTTCTAAGTCCCTCAACAAGTGGAATAGCAACGAGCAGCATATTCGTCTTGACATGCGCATACCTTATGTCCAGGTCAGCTATAATCTTCAGTGGGGTCGGCAGAAACAGGGTGCCGGCAAATTGAGAAGTACCACTGCTGAAATCGACAAATCAGCTGCAGCTGGAAGATGACTCGGATCCCCAATTTTGAAAATTGAAAAAAATCAAGAATTATTTTGCTATTCCAGATTTTATTTGTAATTTTGCATCGTGAAACGCGCGCGATGTGCAGTTTCATTCGGGCGAATACCAGAGTGGCCAAATGGGGCAGACTGTAAATCTGCTGGTTAATACCTTCGGTGGTTCGAATCCATCTTCGCCCACACGTCATTCATTCATTTATTTTTTTTTCGCGGTCTCCTTCGGGTGCCGCGTTTTTTTTACATCTTTTTTTCCTGTGGTGTAACTATCCGTCCCAATTCTGCGACTAACAATATAAACAGAACAAACGATGATTACGCTGACAACGACGAAAACGTCTTCTTCAATTTGGGGAGCCTTAGCCGAGATGGTGATGCGTTTTGCAGAATCATTGGCGGGCGCATCGGAATCGAGACGACTTGAGAACATATTTACTGAGACCATTCAGACCAATGATGCTATGATCCGCCGCATATGCCTTGGATATGCCGCTAACGCGCAAGATCTTGAAGACCTCTATCAAGATGTGCTCGTCAATATCTGGCGTGGACTCCAGTCATTCCGCTCGGAATCTTCGATGCGCACATGGGTCTATAGAATTGCCCTCAACACATGTGTCTCCACGCTTCGTGCGAGAAGCAAACGTCCTTCTCAGTCTTCACTCGAAGATGTGATTCTGGTAGCTGATGATTCTCAGGAGAAACGGGAGTCAATTAAAGACCTTTATGAATGCATCGCCACTCTGAATCCAATCGACAAGGCAATTATGATGATGTGGCTCGATGAATACTCCTACGATGAGATTGCAGAGACAATAGGGTTAAAGCGTAATAACATAGCTACCCGTCTTCACCGAGCCAAAGAAAAACTAAAGGAAAAATACATCTGATGCTCCGGCATAACTTCAAGTAAATAAACTATTAAACAAAAATGATTATGAATGAAGATATCAGAAAAGACTGGCAATGTACCAACGTCTCCATCCCTGAAAAGTCAGACTCTTACGACGCTATTATGAATGGCAAGCGAAAAACAGCTCTTCAGAATCTTACGCAACGCTATCGTTGGTTTTCAAATATGGGTTTGGTGTTTCTTTTGATTGTGCCTTTTAATCTGCTTAATCTGCATCTTTTCCCTGAAATGAAGTTGAGAATGATCATCGTGATATGGTTTTGCTCCTTCTTTATTATCAGCTCTGTTATGGATCGCTGGCTTTATCATGGCATCAAGCAGATAGATGTGTTGACTATGTCAGTATCAGAAGTCGTTGAAAAAGCTCTTTACTATCGGAAATGGCACATTCGCTTCATTTTTATCCTCCTTCCAATGGCTCTTGGATGCTTAGGACTTTTAGCGTATTCAATAGATGACTTTTATGTCCGCATCGGCATGGTCACCGGATTTCTTGTTGGAGTAGCAATGGGCATTCGACAACTACTCAATTTCCTTGCTGACTACCGCACCATCACTTCCAACAAATAGAAATCCATCTTTCTCAACACTGTGCTGAGGACTCTGTCCGAAGTCTTTTCATTCAAAACGCAAAACTCAACACAACCCCGGCGCTCGTCTCGCTTACAGCAGGCACGAGCGCCGCTTCGTGCTTACGCATATAAGGATGCGTAAAAATCATGGCACTCGCTGCCCCAATCGCCGCTCCGGCTGCCACATCCCACCAATGATGCTTCTTGCCATACACCCGTCCCCAAGCCGTATATGTCGAAAGCGCATAAGCTGGGATACTCCATTTCCATCCATAGCGTCTCCCGATATAAGTTGCTGCAGCAAAAGTGACAGAAGAATGACCAGATGGAAAAGAATGTGTATTGCTGAAATCAGGTCGATTTTCTTTTATTGAATATTTCAATATCAAGGTTGCCCCGGCAGTGGCTGCTGCAGTAAATGCGCCCTCTTTAAGTCCTTCCCAATCTTGTTGGATAAGTGTTGTTGCCAAAGCGGCTGCTGGAAGTGCCACGGCTACAACATCTGTTGAGGTTCTGATCCCTTTCTGGGCGCGTGTCGGGGTGAAAGTCGCCTCTTCTGCGCGCAATTGGAAAGGATACATCATAAGAATTGCCATAAAGGCGGCAATTATATAGTTTTTAATCGAACCCCTATTTATGTGAATTATCATAAATATTATTCTATTTGTCAGTTTATTGCTTGTCATTTTGCAAATGTCGGGTGAATTTACTAAATTTGCACTGATTATTGACTGAAGTGTCCTTTCACAGTATGATTAAAGGCGCTCCACTATAAGTCTATATATTCATGAACGGAATTTTCGACCCTATAGTGTTCCGCACAGTTGAATATATCATGATTGCTCTTGCTTTCATGGTCTTTGCGGGATTACGCTTCATAACGCCGGGCTACGGTATGTTCTATTCCCCTAAATGGGGCCCTTCTCTTGGCAATCGGCTGGGGTGGGTGGTGATGGAGGCTCCGGTCTTCATTTGTATGGCACTGCTTTGGGCACTCTCCGACCGCAGGGGAGAGACCGCGCTTATCGCGATGGCATCAATCTTCATGCTTCATTATTTCCAACGCTCATTTATATTCCCGCTTCTTATCAAAGGAAGAAGCCGTATGCCGCTGGCTATTATTCTTATGGGGTGCATATTCAATATAGTCAATGCCTATCTGATAGGGGGATGGCTATTCTATGTCTCCCCAATGGATACTTATCCTCCGACATGGCTCATGACGCCGAAATTCATAATAGGCACCCTTATTTTCTTCATCGGCATGGCAATAAATCTGCAGTCTGACCATATCATCCGCCATCTCAGAAAACCAGGCGACCGAGGACATTATATCCCCAAGGGGGGAATGTTTCGTTATGTGACATCTGCCAATTACTTTGGAGAATTCACAGAATGGGTAGGGTATGCAGTGCTCACATGGTCGCTTCCTGGATTGATATTTGCTCTTTGGACATTTGCCAACCTTGCCCCAAGGGCACGCTCTCTCCACGATCGTTACGTCAAAGAGTTTGGTGATGAATTCACAAGTCTCAATAGAAAATACATAATTCCGTTCATATGGTGACCAGCCACGATAGACTCTTCACTCCCGGGAATATAGGTCCCGTGGAACTCCGCAATCGCTCCATCCGTAGCGCAGCCTTCGAGGGTATGGGGAGAGACAACAATCCTACTGAAATGCTTCGCGACTATCATTGGAGCGTGGCAGAAGGGGGAGTGGGAATGACAACCCTTGCGTATGCAGGCATAAATCGCTCGGCTCTCTCTTTTGAAACCCAACTGTGGCTGAGGCCTGAGATTGTAGGGTCGCTTCGTGAGATCACCGACGGCATACATGATCGTGGGGCAAAAGCCTCTATCCAGATTGGGCATTGTGGCAATATGACCCATATAAAGACTGCGGGTGGAATCCCGGTAGGAGCTTCCACCGGATTCAATCTGTATTCTCCTACGATAGTTCGTGGTTTGAAGAAAGATGAGCTCAAGCAGATGGCGCGCGACTTTGGAGATGCCGTGCGTACGGCACGTGATGCCGGTTTCGATTGCGTGGAGGTGCATGCGGGCCATGGCTATTTGATATCACAATTCCTTTCTCCCTATACTAATCATCGCCGTGATGAGTTTGGCGGATCTCTCGATTCTCGTATGCGTTTTATGCGCATGTGTATGGAAGAAGTGATGAAGGCTGCCGGTAGTGACATGGGTGTCTTGGTCAAGACAAATATGCGTGATGGCTTCAAGGGTGGTCTTGAGATCGAAGATTGCCTCTCTGTAGCTAAAGAAATTGAGAATCTTGGAGCGCATGCCATAGTGCTTAGCGGAGGATTTGTGAGCAAAGCTCCTATGTATGTGATGCGTGGAGAAATGCCTATTTACACTATGACCTATTATATGAAGCTTTGGTGGCTCAAATATGGGGTACGTATGGTAGGAAAATACATGATACCCAAAGAGCCGTTTAAGCCTTTATATTTCCTCGAAGATGCCAAAAAGTTTCGCAAGGAACTCAAGTTGCCACTTGTCTATGTGGGAGGTGTAGTCGATGGCGAGAGTATGGACAAGGCTTTATCCGAAGGGTTTGAATTTGTCCAGATGGGACGCGCTTTGCTTCGTGAGCCTGATTTTGTCAATAAACTTGCCGCAGAAGCATCCCATCATTGCGGATGTGAGCACGTAAACTACTGCATAGCTCGTATGTATAGTCGCGAAATGGCATGTCATTGCGCTATCTCTGATCTTCCTCCAAAGATCCGTAAAGAAATCGAGAGGATTAAGAATGCAGAGTGAATAGTTAATACTTAATCGTTGATCGTTAATGAAAGATTTGTCCGGGAAATGGGCTGTTGTCACTGGCGCTGATGGTGGAATCGGCATAGAGTTCTGTCGTGTGCTTGCGCGCCAGGGTTGTTCGCTTGTAATGGTGAGTGTCACTGTTGATCCTCTTCGCCAAGCGGCTATGGCTCTCGAAAATGAATATGGAGTCAAGGCTATCCCTTTTAGTATTGACCTGACAGATTCTCACGCCGAGTCAATGTTGGCTGCTTTCATTGGCACGAAAGGTATCGATCCCGACTTCATCATCAATAATGCAGGAATATTCAGCTTTCGTGAACTCGTCGACACTCCCGATGAAAAGATTCGCTGTTTCATTGATCTGCATGTGCGTGCCACAACGATGCTTTCCCTTCTTTTTGCTCGACGATTTAAGGAGCGAGGCAGCGGACGTATACTCAACATGTCTTCAATGTCTTGCTGGATGCCTATGCCCGGGCTTGCCATGTATACTTCTACAAAAGCCTACATTCGGGTTTTCACTCGCTCGCTCTATTATGAACTGAAAGACTATGGTGCATCTGCCACGGTAGCTGCTCCCGGAGGGATCGCAACATCCCTTTTTGGCCTTCCTGACCATCTGATGAAGATTGCGGTGGGTATTGGAGCTGTTGCAAAACCAGATAAATTTGCTGAAAAAGCAATAAAGGCAATGTTGAAAGGCAAAAAGCAATACATCAATGGTATTGTAAATCGGCTTGCCATATTCTTTGTCGGAATCACTCCCACATGGATTCGAATGCAGGTAAAACGCCGTCTCCTCGACAAAGGAATCACCAAATGATAATTTAGAATTAAGGAGACTATGGCGACAAGAACTCATAATTATGCATTGTGCATTATGCATTGTGCATTCAAATTGACTCCTTGGATTGCCTTTATCGCTTCATTGATAGTTTATTGGCTGACTGTAGATCCCGGTGCTTCTTATTGGGATTGCCCCGAGTATCTTATTTCTGCAATAAAGCTTGAGATTGGTCATCCCCCCGGCAATCCCGGATGGATGCTGACCCATCGCTTTGTCTCTTGTTTTTTTACTGATCCTGCCATTCAAGTCAGGGTTGTCAACATGATGTCGGGAGTTTTCACGGCTTTAGCTGTGATGATTCTTTGTTCGATATCAATTTCAATGATGCGTTGGGTATGGCTACGCGATGGAAAAAGCAGTTGGCACACTTTGGCTATCTCGGTGTCGTCTTTGGCTGGTTCTTTATGCTTTGGTTGGTCAGATTCCCCATGGTATAGTGCAGTGGAGGCTGAGGTGTATGCGATGTCGCTGTTTCTCTCGGCTTTGACTGTCTGGATGTCGCTGAAATACGCTTTCTCATTCAGTAGGGGAGCTCGTATCAGATGGATCGTGGTTTTGATGTATGTCATCGGATTTTCATTAGGTGTGCATCAGCTCAATCTTCTTGCTCTTCCAGCAATTGCAATGATAATTGCATCCCGCAATCTATTGAAAAAGAAACACGGAGGCGTCCGGTTGACCTTCGCTTTTATTATAGGATGTGGAGCCGTGGCGTTTCTTTTAAAAGGACTGATCCCTGGGTCGGTAGCTTTGGCAGGATGGGCAGATGTCATTTCAGTCAACTCATTTGGATTCCCATATTGGTCGGGAGCATTATTCTTTTGGGTTTTATCACTCTTGATTGTGGTGGCGATAGCTGTTCTTTCTGTGAGACGCTATAGCAATATATCTACTGTATTCTGGTGCGTTGCCGCTATTATGGTTGGTTATTCAGTCTATATTCTCATCCCTGTGCGTGCTTGGGCAAATCCTCCTATCAATGAAGGGAATCCTTCGGATATATTCCGATTTTCAGACTATCTTGACCGTCGTCAGTATGGTGAATCTCCATTGTTTTATGGACGCACGCCCTACAGCCGTGTGATGCGTTTGGAGCGTGTCTTGGTCAGCGAGCAAGGTGATACTATTAGAGACTATTCTTGGAATGCAATGAAACTTCGTGGAAGCGATATGCGTCCCTTTATAAAGGATGGTCATATACCTTCCCGATCGAGATTTCTGACAGATTCTGAGCGTGCGCTGAATGAGAAAGTTTCTTCAAGCGAGTCAGAACATGGCTATATAGTTGCCGGGTTTCGCACCGAACCTAAATATACTCCGGAACTTGATATGTGGAGTCCTCGTATATATGCCTCTTCTCCCGGCGACATAGCGGCTTATCGGGATTGGACTGGTATGGATTCTACAAGCATGGTGCAAGTGCGTATTTCCGAGGCCTTTGACTCTTTGGGCAACCCAGTCCCGATGCGCGATTCTTTTGGGCATCCTATGGTGAAATATGCCATGCGCCCATCTTATTTCCAATCGTTTATCTATCTTTTCGGCTATCAGATAGGATATATGTATCTGCGTTATCTGATGTGGAATTATTCTGGTCGTCAAAATGACATCTCGTCCACCGGTGAAATAGATCATGGCAATTTCATTACAGGTATTCCTCCTTTCGACGATCTTATGCTTGGTAAGCAATCAAAACTCCCTCCTGAACTTGGAGCTGGAAATGAAGGAAGGAATGTCTATTGGTGTATCCCCTTTATATTGGGAATAATAGGGCTCGTTTGGCTGTTCAAAGGGGAAAATAGCGGTTTGCAGACAATAAGGATGCGCCGTATCGCATGGGTGTCGTTGATTTTATTCCTTATGACAGGAGTGGCGATTGTCTTCTATCTTAATCAGAGTCCCGGCGAACCTCGTGAACGTGACTATTCATTTATGGGAAGCTTCTGGACTTTCGCTCTTTGGATATGTTTCGGAATGCTCTTGCTTCTCAAGTCTACTCGCAAAAAATGGGCAAGAGGTATCGCGTTGATAGCAGTATGTGCTGTCCCTGTATGGATGCTTGCAGAAAACTATCGGGACCACGACCGAAGCCATCGATCCGCAACGCTCGACTATGCTTCAAATATCCTTGAGTCTCTTGACGAGGACGCGATTCTTTTTGTAGATGGTGATAATTTCATATTTCCTCTTTGGTTTGCGCAGGAAGTGATGGGAGTGCGACGTGATGTGAGTGTCGTTTGTAATGCCTATCTTGGGAGTGACTGGTATGTGCGTCAATTGATGACGCCTCGCTATGATTATGATGGAGTGAGGATGATGGCGTCTGAAGGCGATATCGCTCTTGGAAATTATAATATGGTGCGTTTCCCGTCAGCTGTAACAGATACTGTCGCAGCTGTGAATGCTCTTAGACACCTTTATGATGATAATTCGCCAACACCCTATTTTAAAAGTCGTTGGATTACTATGGGGAAAGACTCTGCAGATTCTTGGACGTTCGATCTGCTTTCTATTCCTGGCAAAGGAGCAGGTTCGCTTGCCGGACTCCGCGAAGTTGCAGAAATCGATATTGTTGCCACTAATGCAGCCTCTCGATATCCGCGTCCTGTCTATTGGCATCAGAATCTTCAGAAAAACAAGTATATTGGTTTTTTCCCCTATACTCGTCAAGCACTTTTCACCAGAAAACTCCAGCCACTTACTCCGGATTCCGTAGTGTTGCTCGATGAATCACTCGATGTCCTTCCAAAACTCCGTTGGGGAGGACTTGACATTGCACCATATCCTGGTGTAGATGTGTCATTGCAAGCATCCATTCAGCGGGCTTCTCTCATCCGGTTGGCAGAATCTCTTGCTAAAGAGGGTCGCCACGATCAAGCATTGCATGTGGCTAAGTCAGTGTTGGTTCGTTATCCGTCAAAGCTGATTCCGTTCACCATCCGCCATCATATAGACAGTGCTTATTTTGAGGCTCATCAGCTTGCAAAGGTATTGACGGTGGCAGGCTCTGAACTTGGCGATTCTGTGGCAATATCCTTAGCCAGAAGCATAGAAGTAGACGATAGTCTCCGCACTCTCTCGTTCCGCCAATATCGTCAATCCCTGCCCCCATACCGCCGTTCCGCTCTCTCTCCTCAATCTCGCAACCATACGATTAATTATTGAGATTTGATGACTTTTTCAAAAAAAATCATTATTTTTGCAATGAAGTTGTGTCGACATTTTTTATATGCTTAAATCAGTCGGCTCTGCGAAATTTAACGAGTTAAAAATCAAGGTATTCCTAAAACTAAAAATTATGAAGAAAATTTTATCTTATTTATTGACTTTGGTAGCTGTGTTAAGTGCACAAGCGCAAACCGGCATCATCTCCTCTACTCCGGCTGGAACGCTGTATCCTACTGTTTATGGCGGGAGTGAGAAGACTTATCTTCTTTCTCAGGGAGGATTCGGATCATTTGCCGACAATTACGGTTATTGTTCGCGTATTGTTATTGATGGTGATGACATGTATATCCATAATGTTATCCGTGAGTATCCCGGCATTGATTCTTGGGTAAAAGGACATTTTACAGAGGAAGGTGTCGTAGAATTTGAATTTCCTCAGCCTGTTGCTGTTGACCCCAATACTGGCGCTACTCTCTATGCATCTATGGTGAAGGCTGATATTAAAGAGGGTATAATAATGTTGGTTCCTGACACTGAGTCTCCTTGTTTGAAGCTTAAAAGCAATGAAACTCGCGACAAATTCAGCCAGATAATGCCGGCGGTAACTGACGATGATTTTCTTGGAGAATATTTTGGAATGATAGGTCTTGTCGATGCTGAAGGCACTTTCAGATCATATGCTGAGCAAAATGTCAGCTATGAGATTTGGAATCAAGTGCCGGAAACTCCATCTGTCGATATTGCAACCAGCTCTTATACTGCTGATTACAAGGATAACTGGAACGATTCATTCAAACGCCTTGTCAAGATAGGTATAGAAGGTGATGAGGCTTGGATAAGCGGTCTCTGTGAAGCTCTTCCAGAAGCTTGGATAAAAGGAAGCGTGCAGGAAGACGGTAGTATTATTCTTGATTCAAAGCAATATCTTGGAGTTGCCAATGATTACTTGTATTTTATGAGTGGTGTTGATAAAGATGCTGCCGGATCCTATTCGATGGTCCCGTCTGTGGAGTTGAAACCTGTAGAAGGAGGTTATGAAGCTGCCGGATCTATGGTATTCAATCTTGGCTACAATCGAGTATTCCTTGGAATAATGCTACAAGATCTTAAGCTTTCATTGGTGGCTGATTCAGATCCGATTCCCGTTAATCCGGTATTTGGAGATCCCGAATGGGATGCCAATGATGAAATGGGAGTGGCAGATGTCTTGATTCTTCCGGAAAGTATAGACGGTCAGGCACTTGATCCTGAAAACCTCTATTATAGGGTATATTTTGACGGAGAACTTGCCGCTCTTGAATATGACGACAATGACAATCCAGTGACTGATCTAAAATATGGAAAGGAATCAGATTTGATTTTATTTATGTATGATTGGCATTTCATTATCTTCTTTGAGCCTCTTAAGTCGATAGGTGTTCAGGCCGTATATAAGGTTGGCGATAAGGAATACTGCAGTGATCTTATCACATATGAGTTCCAGTCATCCGCAGTGTCGGATATTTCTGGCGAAGTAAAAGATGTAGTATCTGAATTCTATTATTCTATGGATGGAACTCAGCTTGCTAATCCAACCGGAATATGCATCCGTAAGGTAATCTATTCCGATGGGTCTGCTTCCGTTTCAAAGATAATGAAAAAATAATTGATCAGTTTCTGATCTGTGATGGACATGCCAGTAAATCCGGCATGTCCTTTTTTTATGAGATGGGCTAAAAATTGTTTTGACCACTTCATTTAAAAAAAATTTGATTATTCCAGATATTATCAGTAATTTTGCACTCGAATCCGAAAGGATGAATAATTCAATTTAGGGGTGCCGTAAGGCTGAGAACAAACCCTCTGAACTTGACCCGGATAATACCGGCGTAAGAAAAATTTGAAGACATGAAAAAGCCTATTTCATGGAGTGCTGCCATCTTCTGTATGGCTGCTCTCCCTGCTTCGGCAGATGATGCCGTAGCTTCGTCGCTCGTAGAGAGCTTCGACAGTATTGTAACCCGTCTTGAGGCCGTTGAAGTCACGGCAAACCGTGCAGGAGTGAAGACTCCGGTTGCCTTCACCAATGTCAATGCCAAGCAGATTGCAAAGAGCAATGATGGTCGCGACATCCCCTCCCTTCTCGAAATGACCCCTTCCATTATATCCACCGGAGATGCAGGAGCCGGCATAGGCTATAGCAGTCTTAGAGTGCGTGGCACCGACGGATCGCGTATCAATATCACGGCCAACGGGGTCCCTATCAACGACAGCGAGAGCCATAATGTCTACTGGGTGAATATGCCCGACCTTGCGTCTTCTCTAAATGATATCCAGATACAGCGAGGTGCCGGAACTTCTACCAACGGAGCCGGCGCATTTGGAGCCTCTATCAATATGCTGACCGATTATCCTGCCACGGATCGCTCTGCAATGGTATCTGCGTCATATGGCTCTTTTAATTCAAATCGCGAGACAATTAAGGTGTCGTCAGGTCTATTTGGAGATCATTGGAGTGTAGATGCGCGTATTAGCCATATCGGTTCAGACGGCTACATCGACCGTGCTTTCTCACAGCTTTGGAGCTATATGGGGCAGCTCGCTTATCGCTCCGATAATACTACTCTCCGTCTGCTTGCATTTGGAGGTAAGGAACGTACTTATATGGCTTGGGACTACGCTTCAAAGGAGGAGATGCAGGAATATGGTCGCCGCTACAATCCTTGTGGGAAATATACTGCCTCCGATGGCTCCACTGCTTTCTATCCTGACCAGTGCGATAATTTCACCCAGCACCATTTCCAGCTTTTGTTCAATCAGTATATCGGACAAAACGTTACTCTCAACGCTACTCTTCATTACACCAAGGGTGACGGCTACTACGACCAATATAAGACTAAACGTACTCTTGAAGAATACGGACTGCAACCATTCTTAGACTCAGAAGGCAATCTTGTGAAGAAATCAGATCTCATTCGTCTCAAATTCAATGACAATGATTTCGGTGGAGCTATGGTCAATGTGAGATATCAGAAAGACGCTTTGACTCTTGTAGGTGGCGGAGCGGCTAACTGGCATCGTGGCAACCATTTTGGCAAGGTAAAATGGGTGCGCAATTTTATTGGAGCTATTGATCCATTGCAGGAATACTACAGCAACACCGGACGCAAGTTTGATTCCAATGTCTTCCTGCGTGGTGATTACTCATTTGGTGCAGGTTTTTCGGCATATGCCGACCTCCAGTATCGTCATATAGATTATTCGATTCGCGGCGTGAGTGACAATTTCGATTGGAATATAGGTGGCATGGGTCTTCTCGACCTGAAGCGCAAATGGGATTTCTTTAATCCTAAACTTGGCGTTTCTTACAATGACGGTGGCCATCGCGCATACGCATCTTGGAGTGTGGCTCATAAAGAACCTACTCGCGATAATTTCACCGATAGTGACCCTGATCATTACCCTGTTGCAGAACGTATGTTCGACTATGAGGCAGGATATTCTTATGGTACATCTCTCTTTAATGTTGGTGCCGGACTCTATTATATGGATTATAAGGATCAGCTTGTTGTCACCGGTGAGCTTTCCGACACTGGCAACGCTATCAGTGTCAATGTCCCGAAGTCCTACCGCATGGGCATTGAGCTTCAAGGTGCTCTTCGACCTGTGGATTGGTTTGATTGGCAGATCAATGCTACCCTCTCCCGCAATCGTATCAAAAACTTCACGGAGTATATTTATGAAGACGAATGGACCAATCCTATTTCGATAGATTGTGGTGACACTCCGATAGCTTTTTCACCTGACTTTATTCTTCACAATGCTTTTAATTTCAATGTGAAGAATTTTGAGGCCTCCTTAATGAGCCGTTATGTGTCAAGCCAGTATATGAACAATGCCCGTAGCGAAGAAGCAAAACTTGATTCTTATTTTGTGTCAGATCTTGCGTTGGCTTACACATTCAAGAAAATCTCTGGCATGAAAGAGCTCCGTGTAGGAGTGACAGTTTATAACCTCTTCAACGAAAAATACTGCAACAACGGTTATGCCGGAGCCGGCTACTATCTTGAGGATGGAAAACCCGTAATTTATCGCTACGCAGGTTTTGCAGCCCAAGCCACCACCAACGTCCTCGCCACCGTCACACTCTCCTTCTAATTGAGAATTTAGAATTTAGAATAGGAAATTGAAAATTGAAATTGGAAATTGAGAATATCAGATTGAGAATATAGAATCAGGTCGGAGACCTGATAATTATGCAAAAACCCCAGACTTCAGTCTGGGGTAATTAAGATAATAGCACAGTAGCCTCGGAGAGGCGCTTCATGGAAAACAGTATGGATATAATAATTGAAAATTTAGATAAGATTCTCGAAATACTTGGCTTCTCAGTAGGCATTCTATATCTCTGGTGGGAATATCATGCCGACTGGCGCATGTGGTATGCCTCCATGGTCATGCCAGCCATTTCCATGTGGATCTATTTCAGCAAAGGCATCTACGCCGACTTCGCCATAAACATCTACTATCTCGTCATTGCCATCTACGGCTTCATAGTCTGGACTCGTGGTCATAAAAAAATCTCAAATCAGTCTGACCAGTCCGACTCGTCTGACAGGTCAGACAAGAACCTCCCCATCACCAACATCCCCCTACGCATGCTCTTCGCATGCGTAGCAGTCTTCCTTGCTCTTTGGGTAGGCTTATACCTCATTCTCAACTATCTCACCGACAGCACCGTTCCCATCCCCGATGCCTTCACCACTGCTTTGAGCATCGTCGGAATGTGGATGCTTGCCCGCAAATATCTCCAGCAGTGGATAGCTTGGATTCTCGTCGATGCCGTATGCACCTGCCTCTACTGGTACAAAGGTATCCCCCTATACGCCATCCTCTACGCCATCTACACCATCATCGCCTTCTTCGGCTACCGCAAATGGCTCCGCCTAATGCATGCCGCAGGCAAAACTCATGATCCATCATGATATATCAAATTTAGTCAAATACATCGAGTTCTCTCATGATTCATCATGATTAATCTTCTCTAATCATGATAAATCATGAATTCATTGGCCTCGTTCCGTTACATTTTGGATAGTCGCTGCATCCCCAGAATTCACGTCCTTGATTCTGTCCGCGAGTCTGAGTACGCTTGAGCATCGGTTTATTGCATTTAGGGCATAAGGGAGCGTTTTCTCCGGCTGCCTGTCTTTTTCGAGCTTCGATTCGTTCGGTTGTCATATTCTCACTGAAGCCACCTTGAAGTTTAAAGCGTTCAAGAATTCCTTTCAATTGATTCTCAAGCATTTTGTTGAGCCTTACACATAGGATAAGCATAGCGTTGGCAGCTACCTCAGGATCAGCGCTCTCAATCCAAGGATCATATTTGGCTTTTTGCGTTAAGATATGCACTGCAGCATCATGCAGCAGGCTATTTGAATAGTTGGGTCGGTCAAGTTCTATCTTCCATATCGTTTCTCGGTTTGAATTACCAATAGGCCATACATTTGCTCTTATACGAAGGAGAAAATTGAAATAATCTCCTTGCACTTCATCAATGCTTGCGCGAGCCACATCAATAAGTCGCATTTCTGTTTCTAAGGAGGTAGAATATCGAGCAGTTCCCTCTGCAATGTTTGCTACACCACACCGAGCAGCCAATATCATCTGATCGTAAAGACGTCTGCCTGGGTCAATATTATAGTTTATAAATCTATCACAGAAACTCTGAGTGCCAAGCTGGATGATATTTGCTAAGATCCAGGAGTTAAGCATGAAATATGATTGCGAAAATTTGATTTCGACTCCCATTGTAGTTTTTTATATTGGTATCTTTGAATGAAATCAGAGAAGAAAGTTAGTAAGGAATTTGGATCTCGAATTGCAAATTTACAAAAACTCCATGAAATAGCAAACACCAACCTCAAAGCTTTTGAGTTTCTACGGGCTCTTTACATTGTGTAGAGAAAATTCATGATTAATCAAGTTCCATCAAGTTTAATCAAGCCTTATCAAGACAATCGAAGCTATCCCAACATTTCATTCATATCAAAAACTTTCATCAAATTCTCAAAAAGTTTTCGCTATAACGAAAACTTTTTGCAGATTTAACAAAACTTTCCAACATATCCAAAACTCCAATCTTTGTTCAGCTTCAATCTTTACCCAAGGTTCTGATTTCATATTGCAGTCCTCGGTCTTCCTTCTTTTCGTTGAAGTTTGCTCCTATAAGATAGACAGTGCGGCTTTCGAGTGCATACCTTCCGGCATAGTCACGGGAATATATTTGATCCATTGCCTCCGTAACACTCTTATTATATTTGAACTCAAATATATAGATATGCCTGCTCACCATGACTTCTAAATCACTTCTACCTTTGTAGCTATGATGCTCTGCTGTGACATAGTTGCCACATAGTACTGAAAGAAGATAAGTGACGGCTCTATAAGTCGATTCGTTATGATCCTCTCCGGGCAGATCCTTCAGAAGGGTGGCAAGTCTCTCCATGAATTCCTCTATGCGTCCTTTTGCGAGGTCCTGTTTGAAACGTGTAAACTCAAAGCCGCTCCCTCTTCTAATGGTAGGGGGAGCATACCAACGTAGTAGGCATTTGAAGAATCCGATTTCTACCTCCCTGTTAGGGAAGCAAAGCTCATATAAATCCGATTCCTTATCATAATGTCCTATGGTAAGATATCCGGTCTGGAACATTAGAGGAATGGGGTCCAAATTATCAAAACCGATTGTCGTAAGTTCTTCCTTAGTTGCTGCCACTCCATTAATTGACTCTGGATCGATATCGTTATCCCTTGTCCACCTTGCCAAAAAGTAGGGTGTGCCGGTTTCAAACCAATACGCATCAATTGCCTTTGAGCCTAATGCACTCAATACGCTATACGGATTGTAAAGACGTGAGCCCTTGGCGGCAAACAGATAACCATCATAGTAGTTGCGTAGTGTAGAAAGAGTCGTACTATAATCTTCCTCCCGTTCTTCTGCAAGTGCCTCAATTCCAGGCTTGAACGTATTAGTGAGTTCCTTTTCAGTCCACCCGCAGATGTCGGCGAATTCATTTTGCATTGATATGTCATGCAGATTATTCAGGTCGCTGAAGATGCTGACTTTTGTGAATCGGGCAACCCCTGTGATGAAGACAAATCGTATGTAAGCATCCATACTATTGATATTGCCGTAAAAGCTTTTAAGTATGCGTCGGTTCTTTTCGAGAAGATCTGGAATTTCTTCGATTTCTAACAATGGTTTGTCATACTCATCTATTAATATCACAACTTTGCGACCTGTCGTAGTCGCTACTCTTTCTATGAGTTCGGCAAATCTTCCGGCTGGAGAATCAACCACGTCGTTTATTCCATATTCCCTCTCATATCTCCTAAGGTGTAGATTAAGTATGCGGTTAAGTCCTTCCTCATTGGAATAGTCTTCAGCATTGAAATCAAATCTCAATACTGGAGATGGTGTCCAATCCAGATCCATAGTATCGGCTGCGAGTCCTTTGAAGAGTTCACGCTGACCTTTGAAATAAGCTTCTAAAGTTGATACCATCAAGCTCTTCCCAAATCTACGAGGACGACTAAGGAAGATGAATTTACCCTGTGTAAGCAAAGGTGCGATATAGGCAGTCTTATCCACATATGTATAACCATCCTCTATAATATTAGAGAATGTCTGCATTCCTATAGGATATCTCATCTCTTTCATACTCTTCCTTATCATGTTAATCTGCCTCCTTATGACGCGCAACTTTAGCTCTCAAAAGACAAAGTTAAAAAAACTTCCCAACATATCCAAATGATTTATCTATATCCTGCTCTATTCTTGTAGGTATGCGGGGCTCGTGCGTCTACACTTCCGATCCAATGACAAGCAATGCCAAGCTGACAAGCAATATCCCAAGATCCACAAGCTTCGTCTTGATATTCTTCTCGTGCAATACGAGCACTCCATAAAAGAAAGGTATCAGCACACTTCCCCTCCTGATCATAGACACAATAGATATCATAGATCCTGCTTCCGACAAAGAATAAAAATATGCCAAATCCGCTCCTGTAAGGAATACCGAAATGCCAATGATAGCCCATTTCCAATGAAATGGGGTAGAGCTCTGCTTGTGCATCCTCCTTAATATAAGGACAGCAATGCTCATCATCCCCAACTGATAAAGTGAATACCAACTCTGTACCATAAGTGGTTCAAACCGTGTCAACAGATACTTGTCATAGAGCGCACTGATCGCTCCTAAGGCGGTAGCTCCCACTGACATCCACAGCCACTTGCTATGCTTGAATGAAAACCCCTCCTTCGATCCTACACGGCTTATCATAAACAGTGACGCAAATCCTAAAAGAATGCCACACCACTGTATGAAATTCAACTGCTCGCCAAATATCAGCAACGCTCCCACAAGCACCATTACCGGACGCGATGCATTGATAGGCCCCTGAATAGTCAGTGGAAGATGTTTGATGGCGAAATATCCCAATATCCAAGAAGAAAGCACTATCACAGACTTTGTGGCAATCAAGAGATGCCCCGTCAATCCTTCTCCAGGTCCGGTTCCTCCGTGTGCTAAGCACTCCACAAGAACCGGACTCATTAGTAGTGTCCCAAAAAGAGTATTAAACCATAACACAATTGGTACGTTGTTGTCTTTCAATGAGATTTTCTTCATCACATCATAAAATCCCAATCCCAGTGCCGATACCAGTGCAAAAATTATCCACATTTTTTGTAAAAATATTTTGTCAGTTCAAATAATTGTATTACCTTTGCAGTGTGTTAGTACTCTAATACACTAATATTGATAATTTCTTTAAAAAAGATGTTACATTTTAGTGCTATTTTGCGTCTAATACACATAGTATATAACAACCGCGACAATTTAATTATGCATTGAATAAGGTGAATTATGAATTATGCATTAGACAATAACAACGTAATAGAGCTGCGAGACATCAACAAGACCTATCCGGGTGTAGTCCCGCTCCATGTCTTGAAAGACGTCTCACTTGATATTCGTAAAGGAGAGCTCGTTTCAATCATGGGAGCCTCCGGTTCCGGAAAATCGACTTTACTGAATATACTTGGTATACTTGACAATTACGACTCTGGATCATATCATCTTGATGGTGTACTCATTAAGGATCTTTCCGAAAATCGTGCCGCTGATCTCCGCAACCGCATGATAGGCTTCGTCTTCCAGTCATTCAATCTTATCAACTATAAGAATGCGCTTGAAAATGTGGCGTTGCCTTTGTTTTATCAAGGGGTCGGGAGAAAGAAACGCAATGCCCTCGCCATGGAGCAACTTGAACGAATGGGACTCGCCGACCGTGCACACCATCTCCCCGGTGAACTGTCAGGTGGACAAAAACAACGTGTCGCCATTGCCCGTGCACTTGTCACCAAACCATCTCTTATTTTGGCTGATGAGCCTACCGGCGCTCTCGACTCTAAAACTTCCAAAGAAGTGATGCAAGTCTTTCGCGACCTTAACAAAGAGTCAGGAATGACCATCGTCATCGTAACCCACGACCCTACAGTAGGAGCCGCCACCGACCGTATAATCCGCATCGTCGACGGTCGCATAGAGAATAATGTCTAACTTAATTATGCATTGTGCATTATGCTTTATGAATTAAACAAGTTATGTTCGACCTTTTTAGAGAAATATCACAAACCATAAAAAACAACAAGCTTCGCACTGCCCTCACTGGTATTGCTGTGGCGTGGGGTATATTTATGCTCATTGTGCTTCTTGGGGCTGCTCGCGGCGTGGTCAATAGTTTTGAAGATCAGTCTTCAAACTCAAGCGTCAATTCCATTCGTCTTTGGAGTGGCACTACATCAATGCCCTATAAAGGATATCGCGACGGCAGATGGATACGCCTTAAAGATAATGACATGGAAGCGATATCCAAAGAAGTGGATAAAGTTTCTGATGTGGCAATATCAACTTCCGTATCCGGTTTCAATATCGTAGGGCCGAAAGACTATGTGAGCAGTGGTCTGGAAGCTGTCTATCCCGATGAATGTCGCACTCAGAGAATTTCCGACATAAAGGGGCGTTTCATAAATCAAAAAGATATTACCGACCATCGTCGCTCAATAGTGCTTCATCGCGACAACGCTGCCCTTCTTTTTGGAGATGCTGATAAAGCTCTCGGGCAAGAACTTCAGGCTATGAATTTATCATGGAAAGTAGTTGGGGTCTACGACCATCGATGGCGAAAAGGCTCGTTTATTCCATACACTACATATAAAGCTATTACCGGGGGAGATGGATATGTTGACCAAATGACAGTGCGAGTTGAAAATATTTCCACCGATGTTGAAGCTGAACAAACCGAGACCCTGGTAAGATCTGTTCTTGCCCGTCGCCATGAGTTTGATCCTGAAGACTCAAATGCTGTTTGGATATGGAATCAGTTTGCCAACTATCTAAAGCAAGGGCAGGCCCTCATTTATCTGAATCTTGCAGTTTGGGTAATAGGTATTCTTACACTTCTCACCGGTATCGTCGGTGTCAGCAATATCATGTTTGTGTCTGTCCGTGAGCGGGTACATGAGATTGGTATACGTCGTGCCATAGGCGCAAAGCCTAAAAGCATTATCATTCAGATTCTCGCTGAGAGTGTGGCAATAACCACTCTTTTCGGATATATCGGGCTTGTGGCTGGCATGGCAATCCTGCAGGTCCTCGACTCATTGCTTGGTGACGCTGAAGGTTTTTCAAATCCGACTGTCGACATCTCTATCGCTCTTCAAGTTACGGCTGCCCTAATCGTGGCTGGTGCCATTGCCGGACTGTTCCCGGCGTTGAAGGCAACTAAAGTTAAACCCGTAGAAGCTCTTCGTGACGAATGAAAACATCTTTTTTCGATATTGAAAACTGGCGGGAAATCGGTGCTACACTCGCCCGCAACAAGACCCGTACCTTCCTTACTGCGTTTGGTATCTTTTGGGGCACTGCCATGTTGGCTATGCTCTTCGGAGGAGCGCAGGGCTTCCAGGGAGTGATGCGTCGCAATTTTGCAGGTTTCTCTACCAATCTGGGTGCAGCTTTCAACAATCGTCGCTCGGTCCCCTATAAAGGTTTCAACAAAGGTTCCGGTTGGACTATGACCACTCAGGATATCGATCTCATCCGCCAACTTGCCCCGGCCATTGAATATAGCACAGAAGCAGATCAGCGTAGTGGGACAGCCGCATTCGGCACTAAGACAAAGTCTGTAGGTGTCACTGGTGTTGAAGCTGACTATGCTAAGATTTTGATTCCGGTCATCAATGAAGGCCGTTTTCTAAATAATGCTGATATTGTCACCGAACGTAAAGTTGCTGTTATTGGCAAAGATATCGCCACATCTCTCTTTGGCAACGACTCTCCAATAGGAAAATATGTAAGTGTCGATGGTATTTACTTCTTGGTGGTAGGCGTTGCTTCGCAACTTTCTGATGCCACGATAAATCGTCGAATCGACGAATGTGTCGTGATTCCTGCATCCACAATGAGGCGCGCTTACAATCTCGGCAACACAGTAGGTTTGTTCCTATATACTGCTCCTCCCGGTCACTCCCCGTCTGAGAATGAACCGGTGATTCGACGGATTTTCTCTTCCGCCCACTCTATCAGTCCTGATGATAAGAATGCCATTGAGTTTCTGGATATTTCTGAGCAATTCGAGATGATCGACAATCTTTTCTTCGGCATATCTCTTCTTGCCCTTTTCGTCGGGTTTGGCTCATTATTAGCTGGAGTCATTGGTGTTGGAAATATTATGTGGATTGTGGTGAAGGAACGTACTCAAGAATTTGGTATCCGACGCGCTATAGGAGCAAAACCTCTCGACATCACCATTCAGGTACTTTCCGAAAGTATCATGCTCACGCTGGTTGCCGGCACTTTAGGGGTATGTTTCGGAGCCTTGGTTCTCGGTATTGCCGACAAACTCACTTATGATCCTCTCCTTGGTCACGCCGGTTTCGAGCTCACATTCCGTGCTGCCATCACAATAGTCGCCCTCTTCTTCATCCTTGGTTCATTGGCTGGCACAATCCCGGCCATCCGAGCCATGAAGATCAAACCCATCGAAGCCCTTAACGACAAATAAAATTCAAAATTCCCCCAAGATATGAAAAAATTCCTAAAGATCTTCCTATGGATCATTGTAGCCGCCATCATCCTCGGCACTTTCTATTTCCTCTATCGCAATTCCCAGCCTAAAGAGGAGCATTACGCCACAATCACTCCTGAAACGACCGATATTCGTCGCACAACTGTGCTCAACGGTAAGATAGAGCCACGCGACGAGATTCAGATTAAACCTCAGATTTCTGGCATCATCACCCAAATCGACGTGGAAGCCGGCGATTACGTGCATGAAGGTGATGTGATAGCTCGTATCAAGGTCATCCCCGAGGCTTCACAACTCTCCAACGCACAGTCTCGCATTGATGCAGCTCAAGTGGAGGTTGATGATGCTCTCGTGAAGTTCAACCGTTCGAAAGATCTATATGATAAGAAAGTGATATCTCGTGAGGAGTATGAGAACGCAGAAAAGACTCTCGTCAAAGCTCGTCAGGATCTCAACTATGCTAAGGATTCTTATCGTATAGTGAAGGAAGGTGTCTCCCAGTTTAATGCTCAGGAGAGCAACACTCTTGTCCGAGCCACAATCACCGGACTTGTTCTTGATGTCCCGGTCAAGGTTGGATCCTCAGTAATCCAGGCTAATACCATGAATGATGGCACTACCGTAGCGACTATAGCCGATATGACAAATCTTATCTTCAAAGGAAATGTTGATGAGACTGAAGTTGGTCTACTCAAGCCGGGTATGAATATGGATATCACTATAGGTGCGGTTTCCGACCTGCATCCCTCAGCAATACTCGAATATATTTCTCCGAAAGGAACTGAAAACAATGGTGCCAATACTTTCGAAATTAAAGCAGCCCTTACTGTCGATGATGTCTCTGCCCTCCGCTCCGGGTATAGCGCCAATGCCACAATACTCCTCTCAGAAGCAAAAGACGTGATGAGCATTCCCGAAAGTGTTGTAGTATTCGAGAAAGATAGCACCTTCGTCTATGTCCGTACCGATACAGTCCCGACACCCAAATTTGAACGTCGCGCCATTGAGACCGGCCTCTCCGATGGCTTGAACGTAGAGATCAAAAAAGGCTTGAAGAAATCCGACGTAATCCGCGCCGAAAAACTTTAGTAATAAAGCATGCTCCGCATGCGTCCCGGTGCGTCAAACTTAATAATAGAGCATCAAAAGGCAATAAAAATCTCCTTATGAAAAAATATATCTTATTCCTCCTCTTCATTTCACTTTCCACTCTACACTCTCCACTTCAGTCTCAAGTGGTTTGGAGCCTTGATTCCTGCATCAATTATGCCCTTATCCATAATGTTGAGGTACGCCAACGCATCAATGCCGCCCGTCAGGGTGAGCTCGCTGTCACTGAGGCAAAAGACCGTGTCCTTCCAAACCTAAGTGGCTACGGTAGCCAAAACTTCAGTTTCGGCGGCGGCCTGACAGCCGACAACACCTACGCCAACCGCAATACAAGTTCTTTCTCAGTCGGTGCTCAGCTTTCGGTGCCTCTCTTCCAGGGTCTGCGAGTAGTGCGTTCTGTGAAGTATGCAGAGACTTCCCTAAAGGCTCTTGTGGAGCAGTCTGAGGCTATAAAGGATGATGTGGCTATCAATGTCATGGCTGCATTCTTGCAAACTCTTTACTCAAGGGAAGCTCTTAAAGTTGCACGCACGAGTCTTGGCATATCAAGAGATGAGTTGAAGCGTCGCGAGATTCTCCTCGATGCCGGTAAAATACCTGAACTCGACCTTTTCGAGGCTCGGGCTCAGGTAAGCCGCGACGAACTTACTGTGGTCAATGCTCAAAACGATAGTGTGATGGCTCTCCTTGATCTTACAAATCTTCTTGATATAGAGAATGACGGCAACTTCGACATAGTTCCGTTGCATGAGGAAAATCTTCCGATGCCTTCACTCGAAGAGGTATGGACCAACATGCAGTTGGCAAATCACACTCTTCGGGCTGCCGTAATCCGCAAACAGGCTGCCGGTGAAAACGTGGAAGTTGCTAAGACTGGCTACATTCCAACTCTTTCCTTTAATGCAGGGCTGGGTACTAACTACTATAAGACTTCTGGTTTCCAAAACGAATCTTTTGCAGCTCAAATGCGTCATAATTTCTCAAAGTCTCTTGGCTTTTCCCTGAATATCCCTATCTTCGATGGCTTTTCAACTCGCAATTCGATCTCAAGGGCTCGCCTTGAGCAATTGAATTCAGAGCTTGACCTCGACAACACTCGTCAGCAGCTCTTTAAGACCATTTCCACAGCTCATGCTCAGGCAGTGGCTGCCGGAAGTAAGGAGAAAGCATCCGAAGCCGCTGTAGAAAATACAAAGGCAGCCTTTGAAGCCATGACTGTGAAATACGACAACGGTCGTGCGAATGCCACCGAATATGAAAAGGCAAAAGCAGACTATATCAATGCCCTCGCCGACCGCCTCCAAGCCTCCTACGAACGCCAGCTTCGCATTCGCATCCTCCGCCACTACAATAATAATTAATTTTAAGTAGCTCAAAAATTAATGATACGATAAATGCGAGATAATCTTGAGGCAGGTTGGCTGCGGAGTGAAGGAGCTTAGCGAGCTAAGCGACTGTTCGGAGATGGCAAAGATGTCGAATATATCAAGCAAGGTTTACCAAGTTGTTTTTTGAAGATTACTTACCTTAGTGTAGGGGTTAAAAGGTTTAAATAAAACTCAGCTCGGAGACCTGATATAATGCAGAAACCCCAGGCTTCAGAGCCTGGGGTTTCCTCATCAATAGCTGTGTAGCCTCGGAGAGCCACTTTATATATCCTCCCCGATCGTTTATAGTTTATAGTTAATCGTTAATAGTTTATAGTTAAAGTAGGCTTTTCAACTTCTCAGAAGCTCCTTTCTCCGACACAAGTATTCCTTCTGGCGACACTACTATCACTACATCCTTAAGACCAAGTCCGATCACAGGTATACCCAACTCATTCACGACATGAGTATTCTCGCAGTCATGTAGTTTTGCCGCACCCTCCGTAGTAGAAGGTAGTTTCTCTGTCAGTGTATTCCATGTTCCAAGGTCTCGCCATTCGCCGGTGTAGGGGAGTACGCCTACCGATTTGGCCTTTTCCACCACTTCATAGTCGAAACTTATTTTCGGGAACTGCTCATAATCCGCATGTATCTCCTTGAAATCTTTTCCAGGCATATACTTGTTGACAATATCCATCAAATATCCAAGACGGAAAGCAAACACTCCACCATTCCAGAGAGCCCCCTCTGCAAGTAGTTTCTCTGCTGTTGCTACATCTGGCTTCTCTGTAAATCTTTCTACTGGCATTGCTTTCCCATTAGCATCTACTCCCTTCTTTGGCACTATATATCCAAATTTCTCCGAAGGATAAGTAGGAGTGATACCCATTAGTATCAGTTCTGCATCTCCGCGTTTCACAGCCTCCGCCATTCTGCATACAGTCTCAAAATATGTGTCGTCGGCATAAGTATCGCATGGCATCACAATCACGGGTTCGTTGGCATCCGTTCCTTGCGATGCGAGGTAGGAGCAAGATAATGCGATTGCCGGGAATGTGTCGCGGCGGCAAGGTTCTGTGACGATCCCAATGCTTTTCCCAAGCTGATCTTTCACATATCCGGCCTGTGCTTCCCCTGTAGCTACCACGATTCCATTGGCGTTCCCTGTAGCTTCTATTTGGCGCACCACACGTTGTATCATTGATTCCTTACGTCCGTCAGGCGACTCGAGTACCTGCAGAAACTGTTTCGACCTTACGTCGTTCGACAGGGGCCAAAGCCTTTTGCCCGATCCCCCGGATAGCAATATTATTTTCATATCTTATTCCATTTTTTGTATTAATTCACAAAGATAAGCAAAATTTTATTAACTTTGAAGTTGTTTCGACTTATTTTTTTATTAATATTTCGTCAGGTTTCCGAGCAGATTTTTCTTCATGAAGAAGGAGCGATGCGGGCATCGTGACTGATGAATGAAGAGAAATATGCCGGAATTGAAAATCGGCGAGTTTCCTTAGAAACGAAAATGACGAGCCAAAGATGGCGGAATATTAATAAAAAGAATTTTAATTTTCATATTTTTTTAGTTAATTTTGTATTCGTAAATAAGTCGAAACAACTTCTATGCAAAAAATCCAATATAATCGCAATATAATGAAAAAAATACTCATATTCCTCCTCTCTCTCCTCCCGCTCATGGCTTTTGCCACTCGCGATCATGCTTCAGAAGCTCTACTTGAGCGTGTCGCTCCCGGATCTAAAGGTCGTATCACATTCGATCTCCAAAAATCCTCATCTCCAGACACCGACTTTTTCGAGATCTCTACTAAGAATGGGCGTCCTCATATCATAGGCAACAACCCCGTGTCCATTGCTACAGGTCTCAATTGGTATCTCAAGCATTTTTGCGGCATCAATCTGACTTGGAATAATATGCAGACTACTCTCCCTGATATTCTCCCGGAAGTGAAAGTGCCTGTCCGCAAAGAGACACCCTTGACTATGCGCTATGACTTCAACTATTGCACATTCTCCTACTCTATGCCCTTCTGGGATTGGGACCGTTGGGAAAAAGAGATCGATTGGATGGCTCTCCACGGTATAAACATGCCGCTTGCAATAGTCGGGATGGAATCGGCTTGGCGCAATATGCTCCTGCGCCTTGGCTATAGCGAAAAGGAAGTCGGGGAATTCATTGCCGGTCCGGCATTCCTTGCCTGGTGGGCTATGAATAATCTCGAAGGATGGGGAGGTCCGCTGCCTGATTCTTGGTATAAGGATCAGGAAAAACTCCAGAAGAAGATTCTTGCGCGCATGAATTCACTTGGAATGACTCCGGTGCTACCGGGCTACTGCGGCATGATGCCCCACGATGCAGCTTCCCGTCTCGGTCTCGACGTGATCGAAGGTAACCCATGGAACGGCTATGTCCGCCCTTCTAATCTCCTTCCTACAGATCCGAAGTTTGACGAAATCGCCGACATCTATTATGATGAGCTGACAAAACTTTACGGCAAGGCCAAATACTATTCCATGGATCCTTTTCATGAAATGAACGACGTGGATGTCGACTACGGAGAAGCTGGCTCTAAGCTAATGAAGGCTATGAAGCGCTGCAATCCGGATGCAAAATGGGTGATACAGGGGTGGACAGAAAACCCCCGTCCGCAGATGCTGGAGGCTCTCCAACCGGGCGAGCTCATTATCCTCGACTTATTTTCCGAATGTCGCCCCATGTGGGGAATCCCATCTGTTTGGAAACGCGAAAATGGTTATGAAGACCATACATGGCTATTCTGTATGCTTGAGAATTTCGGAGCAAATGTCGGTTTGCATGGTCGTATGGATCAGCTCCTCGACAATTTCCGCCAGACCAAGACCAATCCTCTCGCGCGCAATATGAAGGGAATGGGTCTGACGATGGAAGGCTCCGGAAATAATCCGGTGATGTTTGAGCTTATGTGCGAGCTTCCGTGGCTTGGCGACACTATCCCGACAAAAGAAGAATGGCTTGATGGTTATGTGAAGGCTCGCTATGGTGCAGATGATCCTGACATTCGTGCGGCTTGGAAAGTGCTGGCTGACGGCATCTACAACTGTCCCCTCGGCAACAATCAGCAAGGACCTCACGAGAGCATCTTCTGTGGCAGACCATCACTCAATAATTTCCAAGTGAAGTCTTGGTCGAAGATGCGCAACTACTATGATCCTTCCACTACTCTCGAAGCAGCACGCTTGATGGCTAAGGCAGCCGATCGTATGCGTGGCAACAACAACTACGAATATGACCTTGTTGACTTTACCCGTCAGGCCCTTGCCGATCAAGGACGTCGACAATATCAACGTGCTATGTCCGATTATCGCACTTTCTCCCGTAAGGATTTCGATGAGTCTTCAAAGAAATTCCTTGATATGCTACTGATGCAAGATCGTCTGCTCGGTTCTCGTCCTGAGTTCCGTCTTGGCACTTGGCTGGAAGCTGCCCGCGACCGTGGCACTACTGATGTTGAAAAAGATCAATATGAATGGAATGCTCGCACCCAGATCACTACTTGGGGCAACCGCGAATGTGCCGACAATGGCGGTCTTCGCGACTATGCCAACAAAGAGTGGAATGGTCTGCTGAAAGATTTCTATTATCCTCGTTGGAAAGCGTGGATGGATGCCTTGGCTGTCCAGATGGCAGAAGACTCCGGTCCCCGGCCCGATGCGCTTGGGGCAGGCCCCAACGCCAACAAGACATCCTCTGAGCTATTCGCCATGGCACTCCCATCCGCTCCCGTCATCGACTGGTATGCCATGGAAGAGCCTTGGACTCTACAAAAAGGGGGCTACACTTCCATCCCCGAGGGTGACCCTATCACCATCTCCCTCGAAGTCCTCGATTACTTATCCAGATAAATTTTATAAGACTTATAAGACTTATAAAACTTATAAGACTTATAAGAGATTACATGAATTTAGACTCAGACATAAAGTTCCTGCGTGGTGTCGGTGAGACAAGAGCAAAGCTCCTTGCCTCAGAACTCGACATACACACATGCCAAGATCTCCTCACATACTTCCCTACCCGCCATGTTGATCGCTCTCGCTTTTACCGCATCCGCGACTTATACGGCTCTGAGATGCCATACATCCAGATTAAAGGTCAATTCATTAACTTTACAAAAGAAGGCGAGGGGCGTAAGCAACGACTTTCTGCCACATTTACCGATGGCGACCGCCTCTGTCAGGTCACATGGTTTGCCAAAATTCAGACAATAGAAAATATGTATCGCCTTGGAGTGGTATACGTCCTTTTCGGCAAACCTGCTTTTAAGTATAATGCATGGCAATTCGTTCATCCGGAGATTGAGGTTTTCGATCCGCAACGTCCGCCACAAGGTCTCCGCGGCATATATGGGCTCACAGAAACCTTACGCAAGCGTGGTTTCACTACTCGATTGATGCAGACTATGACCGCAAATCTTCTCGACTCGATTCCAGTTGGTTCACTCCCTGAGACCCTCCCGGTTGAAATAATTAAGGAAAGAAACCTTCTCTCGTTCGACGAAGCTATTCGCAATATGCATCGCCCGGTATCGTTGCAAATGCTTCAAAAGGCTTCCGAACGCCTCAAGTTTGAAGAGCTTTTCTATCTTGAACTTCATATCCTTGAATTCTCCCGTCGTCGCAATCTCCAGCTTCAGGGGCATGTTTTCTCAAAGGTCGGTCCTCTTTTCAATAAATTCTATTCAGAAGTAGTCCCGTTCCCTCTTACGGGAGCACAAAAACGAGTGCTTAAAGAGATTCGTGAGGATATGCGCACAGGGCGGCAGATGAACCGTCTCCTTCAAGGTGATGTCGGAAGTGGCAAGACTCTTGTGGCGTTCATGACGATGCTTCTTGCTGTCGACAATGGTCTGCAGGCGGCTCTGATGGCCCCTACCGAAATACTCGCTACCCAACATGCCGAGGCTCTTGCGAAATGGGCAGAGCCACTTGGCATCTCTACGGCATTGCTGACCGGTAGCACACGTGCTGCTGAGCGCCGGCGCATTGCTGCCGGTATTGCTGATGGCTCTATACATATGCTCATTGGAACCCATGCTCTGATTGAGGATGCTGTGGAATTCCGCAATCTTGGGGTGGCAGTAATAGATGAGCAGCATCGTTTCGGTGTAGCTCAGCGCGCACGTCTTTGGAAGAAAGGTACTGTCCCTCCGCATGTACTCGTGATGACTGCAACCCCTATACCTCGCACATTAGCCATGACCGTCTATGGCGATCTCGATGTAAGTGTTATCGACGAACTCCCTCCTGGTAGGAAACCGATTCAAACTTGGCTTCGCTACGACGACAACCGCAACGAAGTGTATCGTCATCTATATAATGAAATCTGTAAAGGTCGCCAAGCCTATATTGTATATCCCCTGATTCAGGAAAGCGAAAAGACCGATCTGAAATCAGCCGAGGAAGGTTTTGAGCGCATAAAGGGGATCTTTAAGGGTGTTGGCGTCAGCCTTGTACATGGAAAGATGAAGCCTGCAGATAAAGATGCTCAGATGCAGAAATTTGCCTCTGGAGAGACTAAGATTCTTGTTGCTACAACTGTCATAGAGGTAGGTGTAAATGTTCCTAACGCCTCTGTGATGATTATAGAGAATGCAGAGCGTTTCGGTCTGTCGCAGCTTCATCAGCTTCGCGGTAGGGTAGGGCGCGGTGCCGAACTCTCATACTGTATTCTCATGAGCAAGCATCAGATAGGACAGGATACGAAGAAACGCCTCTCGATCATGACAGAGACCACCGATGGTTTCCTGATTTCCGAAGCTGATATGAAGCTTCGAGGTCCCGGCGACATGGAAGGCACCCAGCAATCCGGCATTGCCTTCAATCTGAAAGTCTCCAATCTTGCTCGCGACGGTCAGATTGTTGGTCAAGCTCGCGACACCGCCATGCGCCTCCTCGACGGCAAGCTTCTCCTCACCCCGCAGAGCATCGCCATCCTAAACGCCGAACTCCAACGCCGCTTCTCCAAATCCATCGACTGGTCCCGCATCTCCTAAATTCCCCACAAGAGTAGCTGCTTTAAAAAAAATGTTTTGGTTAAAAAGTCTTATTTATTGTTCTAAAAATCGTTTTATTTATAAAATATCAAAAAACACACTATAAAAGACAAATTTTATTTGTATTCGGAATCTTTTTTTATTAAATTTGCCACTAAAACAGGGATATTGCCAAAGTCTCTATTTTATGTTATTGTCAATTAGTTTTTTACGTTTTTTTTAATAATCAACCTATCTATATCTCTACCTCCTTGGTAGCATATCAACCATATGGATCCTCATATCGAAATGACATACATACCGAGAAAATTCGAAGTAAAGGGTAAATTTTTAATTACCCCCCCCCCGTTAATATATTTATATTCAATAAGTTACTATGGTATCCTATGATCTTTGATCATGGGATGTTTCTGCATATGCCTACTCCACGGGTGTTCCAAAGGCGCTTGTCGGATTAACCATGTATCTTTCCATACTCAATAAGTAGCTCGCAAAAATTAATGATATGATAAATGCGAGATAATCTTGAGGCA
>CAZGGB010000028.1:0-33719 GCA_964525115.1 uncultured Sangeribacter sp.
GCTTCGAGATGAGCTTTCTGACAAGGCACATGACTGGGTAGTAGTAGCCGCACATCATCCATTGTTTTCAAGTCGTGAAGACACTTCCGGCCAGCGTTTTGATGTAAATTCTCATCTGGGCATGGCTTTATCCGAGAATAGACCTGATCTTTATATAAGTGGAGATGTGCATTGCTTCGAGCATTTCAAGAGGGAAGGGGATAAAACCGACTATGTCACATGCACTTCTGGAGCGCAGGCTTATGATGTAGTTCCTTCGCAAGATGCAGTTTTTGCCAATGGCCATCCCGGCTTTATGTCATTGTCATTTGATAAGGCTTCTCTCACAGTCGAGATGTATGACAGGGATGGCAAGATATTATATAAGTTTTCAAAAACAAAATAACATCTTTTTTAATTAACAATTTAATTATGAAAACATTGAAAAATGCAAAGAGATGGTCGATGCGCTTTCTGATGGTGGCGTTGATGGCTGTTTTGTCGATCGGCGCTAACGCACAGGTGACGACTGCTTCTCTTTCCGGTCAGGTGACCGAACCCAATGGAGAGCCGATTATCGGGGCAACGGTAATTGCTGTTCATCAACCGTCGGGAACAAGTTATGGCACAGCTACGAATGCTGATGGTCGTTACTCCATTCAAGGTATGCGCGTGGGAGGACCGTATAAGATCACTTACAGCTACATTGGAAAGCAGTCTGTGGTGCTTAATGATATCAACCTCGAACTTGGTGAAAACACACAGCTCGACATTTATCTTGAAGATGCTTCCAGCGAACTTGATGAGGTGGTTGTGACAGGTAAGGGTAGTAAGTTTATTCAAGCCCGTACAGGTGCTACTACAAATATCTCCGGTAGTATGATTGAATCAATGCCAACAATCAACCGTTCTATTTCCGACATCACAAAGCTCTCTCCTTATTCAAATGGTATGAGCTTTGCCGGCGCTGACGGCAGAAGCACAAACTTCACTGTAGACGGATCAAACTTTAATAATAACTTTGGTCTTTCTTCTAAGCTTCCTGGTGGTGGCAATCCGATTTCACTTGATGCTATTAAGGAAATGCAGGTAGTGGTGTCTCCATTTGATGTTCGCCAGACCAACTTCATCGGTGGTGGTATTAATGCTATTACAAAATCAGGTACGAATACCTTCAAAGGATCGGCATATATCTATTATAACAATCAGGATTTGAGAGGAAACCGTATTGATGGAACTGATCTTGGAGCACGTGCTGATGCATCCACTACTATCTATGGTCTGACATTGGGAGGCCCAATTGTAAGAAACAAGCTTTTCTTCTTTGTGAACTATGAGCATGAGGGTCATCCGGGCGAGGTGATCAAATACCGTGCGGCTGCCGACGGTGAGAATCCCGGAGGAATGGTGTCTCGCACTACTGCTGCCGATATGCAGCGTATGTCTGACTATCTGATGAGCCGTTATCACTACGATCCGGGTTCCTTTACTAAATTCCCTGGTGACGAAAGCAATAATCGTTTCCTCGTTCGTCTTGACTGGAACATCACAGACAATCATCAGTTGGCATTCCGCTATAATTACACTAAGAATGTAGCGTGGAATGGACCTAACGGAAACTCTTCGGATACCGGCTACCGTCTGAACAATACATATCGTGTTGGCCCCCAGTCAATGGCGTTTGCCAACTCTATGTATTCGATGGACAACAAGGTGAATTCATTCTCTCTTGACCTTAACAGCCGATTCGGCAACAACATGTCAAATCAGTTGCTTGCTACCTATTCAAACATCGAGGATATGCGTGGCACAAACTCTTCTGATTTCCCATTCATAGATATCATGGCAGGAACACCGGAAAATCCTGTTGTGCTTGAGCCTTACATGAGTGCAGGTTACGAACTTTTCACCTACAACAATGGTGTGAAGAATAATGTGGTGACTATCAATGATAACTTCAAGTGGCTCGTTGGTTCTCACTCGCTGACTGCCGGCCTTGCATATGAGCACCAGATGGCTTCAAATGCTTACATGCGCAATGGAACAGGTTATTATCGTTATTACTCTCTTGATGACTTCCTAAATGATCGTGCTCCGGAATCGTTTGCCATCACTTATGGATTTAATGGAGAAAAGGAACCAACTGCAAAAGTTATCTTCAACCAGATCGGATTATATCTTCAAGATGAATGGGATATCACCCGCAAGTTTAAGCTTACTTATGGCATCCGTCTTGATGAGATGATATTCGATAATGGTTCACTTGAAAGGAACAATGCTATCTATGATCTTGACTTTGGCGGAAAGCATATTGACACAGGACTTTGGCCTAAAAATAAACTTCAGGTTTCACCACGTTTAGGTTTCAATTGGGATGTTCTTGGCGACAAGAGCTTTACAGTGCGTGGCGGTTCCGGTATATTCACAGGACGCTTGCCACTCGTATTCTTCACAAATATGCCTACCAATGCTAATCTTGTGCAGAACTCAGTTCAATTTAAGACCACTTATTCTAATGGTGAGCCAGTCAGCCATGACCCGCGTCTTGATCAACTTGCCGGAGGTATGATCACTGATATGAATGAGGTGATAAGTAAGTTTAATCTTCCTACATCAAATGATAACCATGTAGCTTCTAACAAGATTTCAGGGGTTGCTCCAGATTTCAAGATGCCTCAGGTATGGAAGACTTCAATAGGTATAGACTATAAGATTCCTGTAGGATTCCCTCTCTACGTAAGTGGCGAGCTTATCTATATGCGCAACTTCAACTCTGTGACTATTGACAACTGGAACATCAAGCCGCAGAGCGAATGGTCGAATATTGAGCACTTCTCGGGAGCAGATAATCGTGTGAAGTATCCTAAAGCTGCTGATTACCAATATTATCCCGGTACCAATGCAGTTGTGCTTACAAATACCAATAAGGGTCATGGTCTTATTGAGAGCTTTACTATCAACGCTCGTCCGATCGAAGACCTTTCTATCATGGTGTCGTATACTCACACTGCTAATACAGAAGTTTCCGGTATGCCGGGTAGTGACCCTGTATCGACATGGCAAGGTCTGCAGACGATCGATGGTCCGAACTTTGCTTTCTGTCAGAATTCACAATATGTTGTGCCTAATAAGCTCATCTCTTCTATCAATTGGACAATTCCTTTTGCTCATAATGGTCTTAAACGCAACACTAACATTTCTCTCTTCTACAGTGGTTACAGCTATAACGGATATAGTTATGTCTATACCAACGATATGAATGGAGACGGCATCAACAACGACCTTATGTATATCCCGGCAAATGATAACGAAATCAAGTTCAAGACTGAAGACGACCGTAAGGCATTCTGGGCATACGTAGATCAGGATTCCTATCTTAAGAATCATCTTGGCCAGTATGCAGAAGCTTACAGTGCACGCGCTCCATGGACTCACCGCTTTGATTTGCGTCTGATGGAAGAATTCCAATTCCATGTAGGTAATGCTAAGCATTCTATCCAGCTCAGCTTTGATTTTATGAATATCGGCAACCTTTTCAATAGCAAGTGGGGTGTTCAGCGCACTAATGCTAATTCTTATGCAAAAGGTCTTCTCAAATATGAAGGTGTCGATGCTAACAATGTTCCTACATATTCAATGGCAAAAGTTAATGGTGAATATGTCAACAAGAGTTACGACTATTATCGTGTAGACACTCAGTGCTGGCAATTCCAGATCGGTATCAAATATCTTTTCAATTGATATGGATTCATAAAAAAATCAGCGGTCGGACATTGTCCGGCCGCTTTTTTTATTAAAAATAAAAAGGGTTATTATTTGTCTGTCTGACGCTCAAAACCGTCTTTTTGGCAGCGTTTGGTCATTCGTTCGATTCGTTCCTTTGTCTCAGGATGCGATGAAAACATTTTCTGGACAGTAGTGGATTTTGTGGATCCTTCAAGATTCTGAAGTTTTTCAAATGACTTGACCATACCCCACGGATTTCTGCCGTGGGCTACCAGAAAGTCGTATCCGCAATCGTCGGCTTCCTTTTCTTGCTTTTGAGAATATTTTGCATTGATGAGAGACTCTCCAAGTGCTCCAAGTTGAGAATCAGTCAATGCTGCCGCTTTACCTCCGGTGGCAGAAACGGCATCTTTGACAGCTCCTGTCAGCAATTCGGTCTTGAATGCATTTTTGGAGTGGCGTTTCACTACGTGTCCGATCTCGTGGCCTATAATGCCGACGAGTTCATCATCGTCCATTATGTCCATCAAGGCGGCAAAAACGCGTACGCTTCCGTCAGGGCATGCAAATGCGTTTACGTCAATCACATTGTAGACCTTGAAATTCAAAGGAATCCCGTCAGCATCAGTTATGCCTTCCACAAGTTTGTTGAGACGCTGTGTGTAAGGGTCATCATCTGGAAGCACAGGATTATGTTTATCCATCCAATCTACAGACTCCTTGACATAGTCTGCCATCTGCTGATCGGTGAGGGTAAATGCTTGTACAGCCTTGGTGGCACTGCCTACGGCTTTCTTTAAATTGAACTGTGCGTGAGCCATATTTGTACAGCCCAGCACTGCAAGTGCAATAAGCACTTTAGCTACATGCTTTTTCATCTTTAATCAAGTAATTATTAGATTATTTATTTTTATGTTGAGGTTTTATTACCGGTATTTTGAAAAGCCCGTCTTCTATATATAGTTTCAGAGAGCTTCCTTTCTTGATTCGATTGTATTCTTGAAACGATTTTTCCAATCTTTTTAATTTCCCATCTTTCATCTCAATCTCAATGAAATAGACCTTGTATTTTTCTTGGCCATAAGTTCTTCTCCCAATTCTTTTCGATCTGGTTCGCTCCGCTCGATATTTCTTTACCACTGGTGCCTGATACTCATATACTGAGGAATGATCGGAAAGGCAAAAGTTGGATAAATAAAATGTTGCAAGTAATATTGAAAATGAAAAGATAAATGCGACTGGATATTCTAAAAATTTGAATATAGGTTGAATAAGGTAAGCAAAGAATTTGGATATCCATAATGTCAGGGGCAACGAGAGTACTCCACAGAAAACGACAGGTTTCCACCATTCAATAATGGTGAAAGAATGTAATCCTATTGAAACTCCCAAGGCAGTTATCACTAATAGAATCACAAAAAAAGTTATGGTTCCTTTAAGAATTCTATTTCGCATATCCTTACAGCGACAATTATTACCCTACAAAATTACAAAATAGTATTAAATTAAACAAGACCTATTGACAATATAATAACTCGGGTAGGTCTTTTTCAGACCTACCCGAGATTAATTATATTAACAAGTATAAAATCAACGTTTCATCAGCTTTTCTACATGAATGCTGCCATCTTTGAGCGTAGTTTTCTTTATGATGATGCCATGTTGTGAAGAGCCGGATACTTTTCTGCCATGAATATCAAAGAAATCGGTATTTGAAGTTGCAATGCTGTTGCATGCTCCTACGCTTGATGGCTCACCCGTAGTTGTGACAGCAACTGTCTCACTTTCGCCACGAATCTCTCCATCGATGTAAACTGCTCGAACGCCTACGGTCTCTATGTCTTTGCGTTTGAAGGCTATGCCATGGTAATTGCCTGAGCAGAAGATGTCGTCGCCTGCTTCAAAAAATACCGGGATATCTGTCAGCTTCTCTATTCCGGCTTCAAGGAGTGTAGGATATTCCTCTGCGGTAAATGTATAGAGCTCTCCGTTGACAAAAATATTATAGTAGATATTATTGTCGAGCAAGATCTGACCTTCTTTATTGTCGCCATAGATATTGAACTCAATCGCGTAGGAATAATCTGGATCGTAGAAACTAATGTCGTAGATATCAAGAATTTCTGGGGCAATCGGTGCGAAATCTGTGATTTTTCCCTGAGAATAAATGCGGTCAATAGCATAATATTCACAAGGGTATGTCTCTACATTACCAAAGTTGAAAATCACATACGAATAGTCGTAGCCTTCTCTTATTACAGGATGGAATTCATTAGTCGTAGGATCATAGTTAAGCACAAGAGGATCTTCTACAATTTCAAAAGAATACATTTCAGATTCCCAGTCTTCATCATACCATGAGCGACCTATACCTGCCATCATAAAAATGTAATGGTTGTAGTATTTGCCGAGGAATTGATCAGATGGGATGGTAAGTGTATTTTTTTCCTTATCGAATGTTCCATAGATTACGGCGTCGGGCATTCCACTTGCAAGCCCTTTGATATATGTCAAGCCATCGAGTTCTCCAATACCTATTTGGCGCATTACAGTGTGATCCCATCCTGTAAACTCATCAGCAAGCACATATGAGTAGTCATATGAAATTCCCTCAGGTATTTTGGCGGGAGTAGCTTCGAAAGGCAAGAGATTAAGGTACATTTCTCCATATCCTTGCCAAGCCCCCTCGAAAGTGACACCGAGCATATAGTCGTCTTCCATGCAATAGCTTCCATTTTCCATTTTTGTGAAGAGTATGCTTCTCGTTTCTTCAGTTGGAATGAAAGTGGGGTAATAGTCATCAGGATCGTCGGGCGATTCGACCTCTCCATATTCAAGCACATCTACATAGAGTTCGAAAGATCCATATTCATCTGTAGCCTTATATAGAGGCTGGGGGAAATCAAACAAAAGTCCATCCTCTGTCACTTTGCCTTTGATGTAAGTGTCCCAGTCGAGCATACTGATAGGATTTTTGAGGTAGACCTCTCCATTGTCAGTCCACACTCCTTCATAGGCTATACCATATGTCTCGTCCATCGACACTTCATCGTAATATAGATAGAAAGTATTGGAAGAGCCAAGCATTGTCTCAATCTTTCCGTCAGGTGCTTCGGTGATGACTCCTTCTTCAGAACGTGTCATTCCAGAAGCTTTTGCTGCTTTTGCTCTCTCGATGACAGAAGAATTCTTCAATGCACCGAATTTTTGAGTAGACTGGCAGGGGATACCAGGAGTGACTGCAGAACTGCTCTTTCTTGCCACATTAGTGGATGCAAATGCCGACATAGTAAGGGAGGCGGCTGCAATAGTAAGTAATAAATTCCTCATAAGCTATCTTGTGATTTTTGGTTTTATTATTCATTATTGTATTTTAATTGCAAATATAGACCAAAAATCTACAATAATTCTTAATCTGGTTTAAGAAATTCACTTTTCAGCTTTTGCTGGGCAAAAATTGAAAAGCGAAATGCTTTGGTGTTCTGAGTCGAAGATTTAGCCTTTGAGTAGGCGACGTTTCAGAACGCTAAAATATTCCGATGTGATGCCAAGATAAGATGCAATGATTTTTTGAGGTACTTTTTCAAGGATTATAGGACGATATTTGAGCATAGCCTCAAATCTTTCGCGAGCCGTACCATTGTTGATGGTGCTTTCCTTAAATTCATGGCTGTATAGCTCGCCATAGGCATTGTGGAGCATGAAAATAGCAAAACTATGGTCTTCAGCTACCGTTTTCCAAAATTCCTTTTCGGGTATTCTCAGGATTGTAGAGGGGCAACATGTCTCTACTTGATAATAAGATGGACCATGCATCACAAATGAATGTTTCGACTCGAATATTGTGCCTGGAAGCCCAAAACCGAAGGTGCGTTCTTTTACTCCATCAAAGTCCCAAACGCGAATAATGCCATCCTTGACAATGAAAACATCAGGGCAAGTTTTCCCCATCTCAATGATTACATATTTCGCGTCAACTTTTTTCCATTCTGCATTACTCAGGGCATAATCAAGACCTGGACTTTCAGGAAGAAAGCCCACCTCTTCTTTTAGGAGACGCTTCATTTCGTCTATATCTCCATGATCTGGTCTATGTATGACTTCCATCTGTAAATATTATCTTTTCCCTTTGTTTCCCTCATACCATTCGATATAGGCTTGATTTACTCTTCTGATCCCTCCTTGCGTGGGATAATTTCCTGAGAAATACCAATCGCCGGGATGATTTGGACAAGCCTTGTGGAGATTTTCCACCGTTTGATAGACTATTTCCACTTCTTTATCGATTGGCTTCACAATTTCAGCAATCCTCCTGGATATCTGTTCGTCTGTAAAATGATCGTAAATGTTTTTGACATGATTGGTAAGTGGCTCTCCGGGCTTTTTTTCTACTTCTTTTCTACATGCTGCATAAGTAGAAGCCAAAACATATTCCATCCCCCTTTCCATTAGAAGGCTGACAGCAGCTTTAAATGCAATGAACTCATCCATTCGGCTCATGTCAATTCCATAATAATCCGGATATCTAACCTGTGGAGATGAAGACACGACTACAATTTTCTTTGGGTCAAGGCGAGCAAGCATGCTAAGAATCGACTGTTTCAACGTGGTGCCCCTGACAATTGAATCGTCAATCACTACAAGAGAGTCAATCCCAGGGCGAAGGCAACCGTATGAAATGTCGTAAACATGAGCGGCGAGATCATTGCGTACATTTCCTTCTGTGATGAATGTACGAAGCTTTATATCCTTTATCGCTGCTTTTTCGATGCGTACTTCAGCTTCCATTACTTTGCGAATGGAATCTCGGTTTAATTTTCCGCCGCTTTGAAGCGCAAGTATGCGATCTGTCTTGTAATCGTTAAGATACTCTTCAAGACCTTCTACGAGCCCGTAAAATGCCACTTCCGCAGTGTTAGGAATATAAGAAAAGACGGTGCTTGCAATATTTCCTTCGACAGCATCAACTACTTTTGACACAAGGAGTCTCCCTAATTCCTTACGCTCCTTATAAATTTCAGAATCGCTGCCTCGAGAGAAATAGATCCTTTCAAAGCTACATTTGGAATTTGATTGTTGCGGAAGAATGCGTTCTACGGTTGGAATCCCATCTATTGATACCAACAAAGCCTCTCCAGGTTCAAGTTCCTTTATCTTATCTTGTTGCACTCCAAAGACTGTCTGGATCTGTGGCCGTTCTGAAGTGGCTATTATGATCTCATCATCAATATAGTAATATGCCGGACGAATTCCATTAGGATCACGGAATACGAATACATTGCCTGACCCCGTAGCTCCGCATATCACATACCCACCGTCCCATTCCGGAGCTGACGCTTTCAGCACATTGCGTATGTCGAGTTCATCCTCAATGATTTCTTCGAGATTTTTATCCACAAAGTTTTCAGCATCATCGTCGCGGTGAAGTCGGTAAAGGCGATGGTTTTCCTTATCAAGAGCATATCCCAGCATTTCAAGAAGGATAATCGTATCGCTATGAAGGCGCGGATGCTGTCCTCTGCTGACTACTGACTCAAAAAGCGTATCTACATTTGTCATGTTGAAGTTGCCACACATCAAAAGATTGCGGCTTCTCCAGTTGTTTCGTCGTAGAAAAGGGTGAACATACGACATGCCGCTTTTGCCGGTAGTGGAATATCTTAGGTGTCCAAGATATATTTCGCCTATCATAGGAGCTTCCGTCTCTGCTTCATGAGGAGTCATATTTTCAAGACCTACTTCTGCCAGTCGCTGACCGATTCGGTTGAATATTTCTTGGATAGCTTGTGGACCCTGTTCCCGTTCGCGCCATACATATTCATGACCGGGAGCTGCCTTGAGGTTTACTACACCTACACCTGCTCCTTCTTGGCCTCTATTGTGCTGCTTTTCCATAAGCAGATACAATTTGTTGAGCGCATATGCATAGCTCCCGTACTTATTTTTATAGTAGCTTAATGGTTTACGGAGGCGGATCATCGCAATGCCGCATTCATGTTTCAGTGGTTCCAAAATTGAAATCTTTTTGCCTGTTTTTACTGTAGATGGTGCCCTAAGGCGGTTTCACCCGCCTTAGGACTATAATTATTTGAATTTATGATCGCAATATCTGCATCTCAATGATCCGTCGGGTGCTTTATAGGCTCGGCGGGGTGAGTGTTCATTGCGAGTGATGCACTTCTTATTTTCGCATCGTAGGTTGTCTGGAACTTCCACCTCTTCCTGTTTCGGCATGTCATGCTTTGGATCGTCTTTCCAATCAAGAAGACTTGAAATGAGAGCCATACGCACAAACTTGCCATTTTCTACCTGTCGGAAATAGGCAGCCCTGGGGTCAGCGTCGACTTCTTCAAGTATTTCGTTGACACGCGGGAGTGGATGAAGCACAGCCATCTTTTCTTTTGCAAGTTTCATCTTGTCGCAGTCGAGTACGAAAGAATCTTTGACAGCTTCGTATTCATCTTCATCAAGGAAACGCTCCTTTTGCACTCTCGTCATATAGAGCACGTCAAGTTCAGGCATGGCTTCTTCAAGAGTGTTAACTTCCTTATATTCCAGTCCGAGACGATCGCAGACATCTTGCTTGATATAATCAGGAAGCCTCAGTTGAGGGGGCGCGATGAGCACAATCTTTATTCCTTTTTGGCGAGACATTGCCTTGATAAGGCTATGTACGGTACGCCCAAACCGAAGGTCTCCGCAGAATCCTATCGTAAGATCGTCGAGTCTGCCAAGTTCTCTTGTGATGGTGAGAAGGTCTGTAAGTGTTTGTGTAGGGTGGGCATGGCTTCCGTCTCCGGCATTGATGATAGGCACGCGGCTCACTTCTGTAGCAGCAAGCTGTGCTCCCTCGATATGATGACGCATAGCGATAATGTCGGCGAAATTCTCTACTACGCGGACAGTGTCGCGTACTGTCTCACCCTTGCTGACTGAGCTACTGGCAGCATCGGCGAATCCGAGTACATTCCCTCCAAGTTCCATCATGGCAGCAGTAAAGCTGAGGCGTGTCCTGGTAGAAGGCTCATAAAAGAGAGTTGCAAGTTTCTTACCCTTGCATTTTTCAGAATATTTAGCTCTGTTGGCAATTATGTCAAGAGCGAGAGTGATTATTTCTTGTGTTTCTTCTACCGTCAAGTCGGTAGGGTCAATAAGATGTTTCATCTCTAAACAATTAAGCGCTTAAACGATTAAACCGTCATCCAAGATGTGTCGCTCGGATTATCGCGGAATTTTAGGATGCGGTTTTTCCATACTGGTTCTATGTAGCCTTCCTCAGCTGCTACCTCTACGAGTGTATCAAGGTTAGAGAGGGAATGATTGGTGACGTTGGCTGCTGCCAGGCGATCGGTAGCTTTCTTCATACCGTAAGTGAAGATTGATACGATACCTAATACTTCGGCCCCTTCTTCACGGAGAGCCTCGACAACTTCGATGCAGCTTCCCCCTGTAGAGATGAGATCTTCTACTACTACAACCTTTGTTCCAGGTTCGCATTTACCTTCAATACGATTTCCACGACCATGATCTTTTGCTCCGCCGCGCACGTAGCCCATAGGTTTGTCGAGAAGCCAAGCCGTGATAGCTGCGTGTGCGATACCCGCTGTAGAAGTGCCCATAAGCGATTCGGCTTCAGGATAATATTTTGTAATAAGTTCAGCAAGACCCTCTTCGATATCTTTTCTAACTTTTGGGTAGGAGAGGGTAAGTCTATTGTCACAATACATTGGGCTTTTAATGCCTGACGCCCAAGTGAAGAGTTCTTCCGGACGTAGGAATACGGCACCCACGCTCAGAAGATCTTTAGCTATTTTCTTTTCCATCTTTTTATCAATCCATAATTCACAATGCATAATTTAATCCAATTGCAGTCAGCATTATGAATTAGAGTTCTTTATTTATTATTTTTTATATTCAATCAAATTATCCACATTCTATCATCATGCATTTCCGATTGAATGTCAGTTACAGGAAATTATGAATTATGCATTAGGTTGGAGGAATTCTTCGCAGCAACGCTTGTAGGCAGCCAGTGGATCTTCAGCTTTTGTAATTGGACGCCCTACTACGATATAGTCAGAGCCTATTTCTCTGGCTTTTGCCGGAGTCATCACGCGCACCTGATCATCAGCTGCAGAGTCGGCAAAGCGAATTCCTGGAGTCACAGTGACAAATTTATCGCCACATGCAATCTTTACAATAGATGCTTCTCGAGGTGAGCAAACTACACCGTCGAGACCTGACATTTGGGCATTTTTTGCATAACTTGCTACGACGGCATCTACTTCTCCTGGAATCAGAAGATCTTCATTCATGAGTTCCTTGCTTGTAGATGTAAGCATTGTCACGGCAATAAGCAGAGGGCGTGTGCCGTCAGGACGTGTGAGACCTTCAATGGCAGCCTCCATCATCTTATGGCCTCCAAATGCATGAAGGTTAGTCATGTCAACGTCAAGGTGGGAGAGTACCGACATTGCGCTCTTTACCGTATTGGGGATGTCGCAGAGCTTGAGATCGAGAAATATCTTGTGTCCTCTCTTTTTTATCTCCTTGATGATTTCCGGGCCGGCAGCATAGAAAAGCTCCATACCAATTTTTACGTATGGCTTGGTATCGCCGAAACGGTCGAGAAATTCGAGTGTCGCTTCCATTGAAGGGAAGTCGCACGCAATGATCACATCTTTCGCCATGATATTCCTATTATATCTTTTATGTTGTTTATTTTTAATTTCTTCAGAAGATTTGGAAGTTCTTCTGCAATTTTCTTGCACGCCAACGGATCCACAAGATTTGCCGAGCCAATCTGAACAGCACTTGCTCCAGCCATCATCATTTCCACTACATCATCAGCACTGGATACTCCTCCACAGCCCATCACCGGAATGTTGACAGCCTGCGACACTTGATAGACCATTCTTACAGCAACTGGGAAAACGGCCGGACCGGAGAATCCTCCCATTCGGTTAGCGATGACCGGACTGCCGGTGTTGATGTTGATGCGCATTCCGAGAAGGGTGTTGATGAGAGTCAGTCCATCTGCACCTGCTTCTTCACAGGCTTTAGCTATCTCGACAATGTTGGTGACATTTGGGGAGAGCTTAATGAAGACAGGTTTCTTTACAGCATCTTTTACTGCTCGAGTCACTTCGGCAGCTTGTAGGGCAGAGGTGCCGAACGCCATGCCTCCGTTGTGCACGTTCGGGCAGCTGACGTTTACTTCGATGATGTCAACACCTTCACAAGCATCTGCCATCTTGCAAGCTTCAACATACTCTTCGATTGAGAAACCACTTACGTTTGCAATTACACACCCGGAATAGATCTTCCGTAGTTCAGGAACTTCATGACTATATACTGTCTTGGCTCCCGGATTTTGCAGACCAACGCTGTTGATCATTCCGTCTGGTGTCTCTGCTATTCTTGGAGTGATATTGCCAAAGCGAGGATTAAGGGTTGTGCCTTTTATGGAAATTCCTCCAAGTATATTGATGTCATATATGTCTGCAAACTCTTGTCCGAAACCAAATGTCCCGCTTGCAGGGACGAGTGGATTCTTAAGCTTGAATCCACAGAGCTCTGTTTCAATTTCAGGTTCACCTTCGAGTCTTCTGTCACGGGGTAGGGTAGGTGTCGGCGTTCCGTTTCCTTTAAATTCTTTCATCAAAACAGCATCGAAAACGGGGCCATCCTTGCAGACACGTTTAGGACCCCATGGAGTTTCTATTGTGCATCCCATGCATGCACCGAAGCCGCATCCCATGCGCTCCTCCATGCTGACTTCTCCTTTATTGCAGTCAAGTTCTCTGCCAAGTGCAGAGAGCATAGGGAGTGGTCCACATGCATACCAGAAGTCCCAACCTTGCATATCAGGTTTACGGATGGCATCAGTCACGAACCCTTTTACTCCTGCAGATCCATCTACCGTTGCGACCTCTACGTCAGCTCCGAGCTTACTGAATTTTTCAGCATAGAATATTTCATCGGAAGTGTTGAAGCCTAATGAAACTTTAACCTTTTTCCCTTCCGCAAGCAGGCGGCGAGCAAGAAGATAAAGCGGTGGGACGCCAACGCCACCTCCTGCAAGTAGAGCCGTTTCTTTGCAACGAGATGTGTCGAATCCTTTACCCAGCCCTGTCAGTAGGTCAAGTTCAGTTCCTGGAGTCATTTTTGCCATTGCTTCCGTGCCTTTACCCACAGTCTTAAAGACCAATGTCAGGCGATTGCTTTCAATATCACATACAGAAATTGGGCGGCGGAGATAGAGGCCCGGTATTGAAATCTCAACAAACTGCCCTGGCATCTTAAAAGCCGAGCAGTCGCCACGGAGAACCATTTCAAATACTGTTTCCGTGAGCCTTGTGATGCTTGTTATTTCGAATTTCATAAAAATTTCATTCAGTCTTCAAAGTTAATTGAATTAATCCGAAAATCAAAATTAATAATTGGGAATTTTGATTTTAAAATTTAGAATTTTAATTTTTCTCGTAGCTCGTGAAGGGTAATGAGTAAAAATTCAAAAATTAATCCTAAATTCTCAATTACCTTGAGATCATACCATTCCCTTTTCTTCCATATTCGGCATCTATGGTGGAGACACCCATTGTGATTTCTTCAAGAACGTCAAGAAGAACCCGTACTGTCTCAAGAGCAGTGAAGATCGTCACATTATTTTCGATGGCGGTGCGTCTGATCTCATATCCGTCAAGTCGCGTATTGTGCTGGTTTACGTCGATCGTATTGATTACGTAGCTGACGTGTCCTTGTCGAAGTGAGCGCTCAATGTCTTTGCTGCCTTCACTAAATTTGCCCATCGTGCGGCAACGAATACCGTGATCCTTTAGAAATTTGGCAGTGCCACGTGTGGCTTCGACATTGAACCCGAGGTCGTAGAATCTTCGGATCAGCGGAAGAGCGCGTTCTTTGTCGGAGTCTGAGACCGTCACAAGAAGCGTGCCATAGTTAAGCACTTGCATTCCGGAAGCTTGAAGCGACTTGTAAAGGGCGCGCGTCAACATATCGTCGTATCCGATGGCTTCTCCTGTCGATTTCATCTCAGGAGAAAGATATGAGTCTACACCTTTGATCTTTGAGAATGAGAAGGCAGGTGTCTTGACAAACCATCTCTTTCGATCCGGGTAAAGAGTCATATCATAGCCTTGGCTTTTAAGACTTTCTCCAAGCATCACTTTGGATGCAATCTTTGCCATGGGCACACCGGTGGATTTTGACAAGAATGGAACTGTTCGTGAGCTTCGAGGGTTTACTTCAATGACATAGACATTATCATTTTTGTCTACAATAAATTGAATGTTGTAAAGGCCGATGATGCCAATTGCTTTGCCAAGACGTACGGTATAGTCTACAATCGTTTCTCTTACATTTTCGCTTACACTGAAAGTGGGATAGACAGAAATTGAGTCGCCGGAATGAATGCCTGTCTTTTCAACGTGTTCCATAATTCCAGGAATTAGCACGTCGGTGCCGTCGCATATCGCATCCACTTCAAGCTCCTTGCCCATAATGTATTTGTCTACGAGCACTGGGCTATTGTCTGAAATATCTACAGCATTCTGCAGATAATGACGTAACGCTTGTTCGTTGCCTACTATTTGCATTGCCCGGCCACCAAGCACAAAACTTGGACGAACCAATACAGGATAACCGATTCTTTCTGCAGCTTTTACTCCGCTTTCAATGTCGGTCACGGCTTCGGCATCGGGTTGAGGGATGCCGGTCTCACGCATGATTCGTTCGAAATGCTTGCGGTCTTCAGCCCTGTCGATTGCTTCAAGACCTGTGCCAATAATGTTTACTCCACATTGTGCAAGCGGAGCGGCAAGATTGATTGCTGTCTGGCCTCCGAGTGTTACCACTACTCCTTCAGGCTTTTCAAGATTCACGACATTCATTACATCCTCTACTGTCAGTGGCTCGAAATAGAGTTTGTCGGATATGCTATAGTCAGTGGAGACTGTTTCAGGGTTATTATTTATTATAATGGCCTCGTAGCCTTGTTCGCGGATCGTCTGTATAGCATGCACAGTTGAATAGTCGAATTCCACCCCTTGTCCGATTCTGATTGGTCCGCTGCCAAGCACGAGTATCTTTTTTCTGTCGCTTACCACTGATTCGTTTTCATCTTCATACGTGGAGTAGAAGTATGGTACATAAGAATCGAATTCTCCTGAGCATGTATCAATCATCTTATAGACAGGTATTATGCCTAAAGATTGTCTCATCTCGGATATGTCAGATTCCGACCTATTGCGGAGTTTGGCTATGTAGCGGTCGCTAAATCCCATTCGTTTGGCATCTCTAAGAAAGGAAGCATCCAGAGTTTCAGCGTCACGGATTTCCCATTCCATCTTGATGATATTATTAAGCTTCTCAAGGAAGAATAGATCTATACCCGTTTTTTCATATATATGCCAGAGTGCCACTTTTCGCCTGAGCAATTGTGCTATTGCCAAAAGTCGATCGTCACGTCCATCCTTGATATAGTCAAGGATTTCTTCTGTGGACATTTCTTCGAATTTCTTTGAATATAGATGGTCTATTCCTGTCTCAAGCGATCTGATACCTTTGAGTAAGGATTCCTCAAAAGTGCGTCCTACACTCATGATCTCACCGGTAGCCTTCATCTGGGTTCCAAGTAGGTTGGAAGCCTCACTGAACTTATCGAATGGGAAACGTGCTATCTTGGTGACAACATAGTCGAGAGCAGGTTCGAAGCTTGCGGGTGTATTAGCAATTTGTATTTCATCGAGAGTCATTCCGACTGCAATCTTCGCACTGACACGTGCGATAGGATAGCCCGTTGCCTTAGATGCTAAAGCTGAGCTTCGGGAGACACGAGGGTTTACTTCGATGATATAATAGTTGAACGAAAGAGGGTCAAGTGCGAATTGCACGTTGCATCCACCTTCGATCTCAAGGGCGCGTATTAATCTTAAAGCAGAATCTCTAAGTAGCTGATACTCCTTGTTGGTAAGTGTTTGACTCGGCGCTACAACGATTGAATCTCCGGTGTGAACTCCGACCGGGTCAACATTCTCCATGTTGCAGATAGTGATTGCTGTGTCATTGCTGTCGCGCATCACTTCATATTCTATTTCCTTATATCCTTTGATGGATTTCTCAACAAGCACTTGATGTACAGGAGAGAGGGCTAATGCGTTGCGCATTAACTCGCGCAATTCTTCCTCATTATCGGCGAAGCCCCCACCTGTGCCGCCGAGAGTAAATGCCGGACGTAGCACAACTGGATAACCTATTTTTTCAGCCACACTCACTCCTTCCTCAATGCTGTTGACAATTTCTGATGGAAGCACTGGCTCTCCAAGACGAAGACAAAGTTCCTTGAAGAGTTCGCGATCTTCAGCCTGCTCGATACTTTTGAAGGATGTGCCAAGGATTTCTACACCACATTCATCAAGGATTCCTTTCTTTGCAAGTTGGACAGCAAGGTTGAGGCCTGTCTGGCCTCCAAGACCTGGAACAATGGCATCTGGACGTTCGAAACGGATGATTTTGGCTACATATTCGAGTTTCAGAGGTTCCATATAGACCTTATCAGCGATCCCTGTATCAGTCATGATGGTAGCAGGATTGGAGTTGACAAGAACCACTTCATACCCCTCTTCTTTCAATGCGAGGCAAGCTTGAGTGCCTGCATAGTCGAATTCTGCAGCCTGACCTATAATAATTGGGCCGGAGCCGATCACCATCACTTTCTTTATGTCTTTTCTCTTAGGCATGTTTTGCCTCCTTTCCTTGCTTATTAGCCTCTATTTCTTTCTTGTGATCTTCCATTTCTTGGATAAAAATATCGAAGAGGTATCCACTGTCTTGCGGACCGGGAGCACTCTCCGGATGATATTGAACGGAAAATATGTGCTCTTCTTTGTTCCTTACCCCTTCTACAGTGCCATCAAGTAGGTTAAGATGTGTGATTTCGAGGTCAGTGTCTCTTACGCTTTCAGGGCGCACTGCATAGTTATGGTTTTGAGATGTAATTTCAATTTTTCCAGTGAGCATGTTTTTGACTGGATGATTTGCTCCGCGGTGACCAAACTTAAGTTTGTAGGTCTTTGCTCCGAATGCAAGTGAGATTATTTGATGGCCAAGGCAGATGCCGAAGATAGGTAGTTTGCCACGCAGTTTCTTTACGAGATTTCTGACTTCCGGAACGTCTTCCGGGTCACCGGGGCCGTTAGAAATAAAGATTCCGTCAGGTTTGAAAGCCATAATCTGCTCAGCATCCATGTTGTAAGGAACGATTATTACGTTGCAACCACGCTTATTTAGAGAGCGGATGATATTGAATTTGATGCCGCAATCGATGGCAACGACGTTGAATTTCTGATTTGGAGTTCGTGAGAACCATCGTTTTTTGCAGCTGACTTTTGCCACAACCTTTTTATCTACCGGAGTGTCGGCAATGAGTTTAAGAGCTTCTTCGATTGGCGTGTCAACCGGAACGATAGCAGCGCGCATACATCCTTCATCGCGGATGATGCGGGCGAGGCGACGTGTATCGATGCCGCTGATGGCGGGAATGTTGGCTTCTTCAAGTGTCTCTGTCATGGTTTTAGTGTAGCGGAAGTTGGAAGGAGACTCGCAACATTCACGCATCACCATACCCCCGATAGTCGGAGCTTTGGTCTCAAAGTCATCGTCAGTGATCCCATAGTTGCCAATAAGTGGATATGTCATCACTACGATCTGATTAGTGTAGGAAGGGTCGGAGAGTATTTCTTGGTAGCCCACCATAGAAGTGTTAAAGACGACTTCTCCTACTATGCTGCGGCGAGCACCGCAGCTTTGGCCAGGGAATTCGAGACCGTTTTCCAATACGAGTTTTACGTCTGCGTCTTTCATACTTAGTCTTAATGCATAATTCATAATCATATGTCACTTAAAATTTTGACTAAAATGCAATTATGATAATATGCTTAGAATTTAAATGTTATTATGTTGTCTGTAGAAACTAATTTTCGAATTATTGTTGGCCATCTTTTGTAGCGTTGCTGTATCCCTGAAAGATCAGTTCTATTAGTTTGTTTTCATAGATTAATCTTTCCGGTCGGCCTTGGAGTTCCATTCCTTCAAATGGAGTTGCTTTCCCCATAGAAGCGAATTCCTTTGGGTCGACCTTCCATTTTTTGTCAAGATGGAAGACTGCGAAGTTGGCTTCTCCATCCACTTCAAGGCCGAAGATCCGACGTGGATTTAGGCACATAAGTTGCACCAGTTTTTCAATCGTTATGATCCCGGTTTTCACCAAATGAGTATAGCAGACTCCGAAGGCTGTCTCAAGTCCGACGACTCCCATAGCGCTTCCTTTTAAACCACGGCTTTTTTCTTCGGCTGTATGAGGGGCGTGGTCGGTCGCTATGCAATCGATTGTACCATCTTTGATGCCTTCGATAAGGGCTGCCCTGTCTTCTTTGCTTCTGATAGGGGGATTCATTTTGAAGCGGCCTTCATCATGAAGGTCTTCGTCGCAGAAGACGAGATAGTGGGGACCTGTCTCGCATGTGACTTTTACACCGCGTTTCTTTGCTTCGCGTATGAGTTCGACGCTTTCCTTTGTGGAAATATGGCACACATGGTAGCGGCATCCTGTCTCTTCAGCAAGTTTTAGATCGCGGGCGATCTGTCCCCATTCACTTTCAGAGCAGATGCCCTTGTGTCCGTTTGTCCTGCAGTATTCGCCGTCGTGGATATAGCCCCCTTTGAGAAGGTCGTTGACTTCACAGTGAGCCGCGATGATCACGTCTAGACGGGCAGCTTCTTCCATAGCCCGGCGCATCATATCGTCGCTTTGCACTCCACTTCCGTCATCAGAGAAGGCAACTGCGTATTCGCGAAGGGCTTCCATGTCGACGAGTTGACGCCCTTTGCGATCGACTGTGATTGCCGCATATGGATATACATTGATTGCCGCATCATCCATAATATGCTTGATTTCCTCTCCGATGTGCTCAACTGAGTCAGGGGTAGGATTGAGGTTAGGCATAGCACACACGGCTGTGTAGCCTCCCATCATAGCGGCGGTAGTTCCGGTGGCAATGGTTTCCTTCGCCTCAAAGCCTGGTTGGCGGAGATGTACATGAACGTCGCAAAGACCGTAAGTGACGAGTTTGTCGCGCATGATATATTCTAATGTGGCCATATTCTCTGGCCATATATGGCCGCCACGTTCTATTCTTACAATCTTGCCGTTGATGACCTCAATAGAAGTCCCATAAGATGCGCCATCTTTGTCAACCCATAGACATTCGCTGATAATGTAATGCCGTGGCATATCTTCAGCAGGAAGTTCGTGATATAGCATATTATAATGAGTTAAAAAGTTGAAATATTGGAAGACATAAATGCTAACACAAAAAAAATACGCATCCCCTGTCGGGGGTGCGTATCCCTTACGGCATGTCTGCCATATGATGTTTTCTTATATGTTGCATAATCGGTCTCATTTCGACTGCAAAATTACAATAAAATCCTAAATTTTCAAAATTTTGCTGCCATAAAATGAAACGATCAGATTATCGGATTACTTTTTTGACTGTTGATGAGCCTTTTCGTTCTATTACCATTGAACCCTTTTGAGGTTTGGTCAGTCTTAATCCCTGAAGATTGAAATATTCAGTCGTTTCTTCGTTGATGGTAGAAAGAGATTCCACTGCGCTTTCGTCGGGAAGTGTGAGTGAAAGCGTTCCTGAATCATTTCCGTAATACCATTTGCCATCTTCTCCACCGAATATGCTTATATGCTCACAAGTAGTCAAAACCGAATTCTTAGGGAATGTGATTACATTATCAGATAATTTGCCAAATGAATTTGCAGGGGCGGGTTTTCCATTAATTTCTTCGGTGAAATAACCATAATTGGCAGCAATCCACCATCCTCCTCCAGTGTCAATGCCAAGATTAGTTGGCTTGAAGAATACTTTGTTAGGATCTGTAGTGTCGAAAACAATATATATGTCAAATCCTTCCGCTTTCATTGAGAGTTCGGGATAAGGATAGTCACCTCCATACGGATTGACTACACGATATAAAGATGGATTCTCAATGTTTCTTTCAACTTTAACTTTATATGCGGGAATATCAATCTCGAATAGAGACTCAAATATGTCTGACTTATATGTAGCTTCTCCAAGAGATGTCCATCCTTCGCTTGAAGAGGTCGTATATGTATATTGTGCATAATCCCACTCGAGTGGAGCTCCGTTTTCAGAGAATGTAATGGCAACTATTGTATACATTCCATTTCCGTTATCCGCGCTTAATGCCACCTCTCCTGATTTTTCAATAGTTTTGACACCCGAAGCATTTTCTAATACATCATTTATGTCCTTTTGTGTAAGTATGCCTTCAAAACATCCATATCTGCATTCCGCCACTGCAGATTGGAATGAAACTGTGCAGTTCATGTCTGAAAGATCTTTATAAAATGCATCGGCTTTGATAGAAACTGACATGTCTTCGATTCCATCAAGCTGAAAATTAGAGTCAGTAATCGCCAATGCATCTTCCATCCCTTCAGTAATATAGCCGAGGTAAAGATAAAATCTTCCAAGCTCAGGAATATAGTAGTTGAACGATCCATATTCAGCAGCCATTTCTTCTGCTTCTTCAGGCGACATGTCAAGCCAATCTTCTCCGTGGAGTTCAAAGAGTGTTCCGAAGTCTACTACATCCAGAGGCATGCCAAAGGCATCAATATTGGTAGGCTGTGGCATGACCTTACATAGCGAAGTGGTTGCGTCATAGTCAACAATGATATCTGCCCCATTGTATATTCCTTCAAATTTAAATTGTTGAGATGAGGGGTTTTCAGAATTTGTTCGCATATAGACATTTTTCCCCTCAAATGATCCTACCCATTCTTCAAGTCCGAGAAATACTTCAAGACCATCATCAAGATTGAATGTGCCGGTTCCTGTCAGTTCCCATTCGCCCCAAGAGCTATCTTCTGTAACTTTGGCGGGAATGTGCTTTTTATCAATTGATTGAACTGAATGTTTTAATCTCAGAGGAGCCTCCATATTCTTGAGAATGGACTTCGTTGGCTGCGCTAACCCGGTAATTGATGTCAATGCAGCAATAACAAAAAAGTAAATTTTTTTCATAAAACTTAAATTCTGAGTTATTTGGATTTTTTATCGCTACAAATTTAGCAAATGTTTTTAATATGAGCAAATATTAAGTAAAATTATTAAAAATTAATTATGACCAGAAGAGATAAGCGATAAATACGGCAGCGATGGCGCCTGTGATATCGGCGAGCAGGGCGTAGCCGGCTGCGTAGCGGGTCTTCATTACTCCAACTGAACCAAAGTAGACGGCTAAGATATAAAATGTAGTGTCTGTGCTTCCTCTCACCACGGCTGCCAGTCGGCTGACGAAAGCATCTGCTCCTTCTGTCTTCATGACATCGAGCATCATTGCGCAACTTCCGCTTCCACTAAGTGGTTTCATGAGCATCGTGGGCAATGCCCCTACCCATTGCGTGTCTATTCCACAGGCTGCAAGTGCTGATTCTACAGCTCCTGTCGCCGCATCAAGGGCTCCGGATGCCCTGAACATTCCTATTGCTACCAAGATTGCAACAAGATATGGAATTATACCGACAGCCGTTTTAAAACCCTCTTTTGCTCCTTCAATGAAACAGTCATAAACATTGACTTTTTTTCTTACGCCTGCCAATATAAAGAGGATAATTACGCTGAAAAGTAGAAAATTTGCCGCGAAAGTGGAATAATGCTCTACTTTATCTGCAGGGAGTGTGGAAAACCACCAAGCTACACCTCCGACAACTAAGGCTATGCCACCAAGCCAGCTCCACAGCACTGCATCCATCCTGATGCGCTGCTTCAGACACAGCGCAATGAGACCAACGAGAGTCGCTATTGCGGTGGCTAAAAGAATTGGAATAAATATATCGGTAGGATTTGAAGCCCCTCCTTGAGCCCTATACATCATGATGCTGACAGGAATAAGACAAAGTCCGCTGCTATTCAGTACCAGAAACATTATCATGGCATCCGTAGCGGTATCCTTCTGCCTATTAAGAGTCTGCATCTCTTGCATGGCGCGGAGTCCCATAGGCGTAGCTGCATTGTCAAGACCTAACATATTGGCGGAGAGATTCATGAAAATTGCTCCCATGGCAGGATGATCCTTCGGAATGCCGGGGAATAGACGAGAAAAGAAAGGACTGACAAGTCTGGCCATAGCCGTTGTGACGCCACCCTTTTCGCCAATTTTCATAATGCCCATCCAAAGTGAGAGAACGCCGGTCAGTCCTAAAGAAATCTCAAAAGCAAATGCAGCTTGAGTGAAAGATGCATTCATTATATCGCTCCAGATGGTAGTGTAGCCGGTCGTGAGAGTAGTGCCGACTGCCATCAAGAAGGCTATTATGAGAAATCCTATCCAAATATAATTCAGTATCATGTTAGTCGTCGCATTCGGTGAAGGAGTGGTGGTGGGATTTGCATTCGTGGATACCTCGGTCTACGATTATGTGTCGGTTTGCCATGCCGGAAATAACCGACATTTCATGGCTTACGAGCACTATTGTGTGGCTCTTGGCTAATTCTTCCATCATGGAATAGATTTGACGTTCAAATGTCTTGTCTACATAGCTTAGTGGCTCATCAAGCACTATCACTTCAGGATCTGAGACAATGGCGCGTGCCAATAAAGTGCGTTGGAGCTGTCCTCCCGACAAAGCTCCTACTGGCCGGTCAAGATAATCCTGCACGCCACACATATCCACTATACGATTGAAATCATCTTCATCTTTTGGCGAGCGACGTGTGAAGAGACCTTTGATCTGTCCCGACTTGATTGCTTCTCCTACTGTAATCGGAAAACGAGTGTCGATATTGTTCTTCTGAGGAAGATAGCCTATTCGCAATTGCTTTGCGACGGCTCCATCCTTATAGTAAGTGACTGAGCCGGAACTTGGATGAAGCAGACGTAGCATCACGCGCAGAAGTGTGGTTTTCCCTCCCCCATTTGGTCCGGTAATAGCCATAAAGTCACCCTTCTCCACGCTCAAGGAAACGTGGTCGAGTATGGTCTTGCTGTCAAAGCGAACCGTAATATCGTCAATCCCGATTAATTTCATTTGCTATTTTCATTAGGTCGTCGAGCCAAGAAGAGGAATTTAGAGACACTTCTACGGTCTTTAATCCAAGTTGTCGGGCAGTCTCTTCATCACCCGGTGAAAAATGTTCTTTTTCTATGATAAAGACTTTAGTGCCATGCTTCTTAATTTCTTCCATTCTCTTCTTCATCTGAATAGGAGAAGTCTCCTTCCCGTTATCTTGCAGGGATATCTGTTCGAGTCCATAATCTCGTGCAAAATAAGACAGCGAAGGATGCCTCATTGCAAAACTCTTGCCTAAAAGATTCATTTTTGCAATCGAGTCATTCATTGCTTGAAGGCGCTCCTTGAGTTTTTTTCCGGATGCCCTATAGGCATCTGCCTTCTCGGGATGAAGCACCGTCAAATATCGTGTTATGTTGTCGGCAATGAGGATGCTGTTTTTTAGCGAAGAGAGTATATGCGGATCAAACTCTCCATCATCGTGGTTATGTCCGTCATGGTCATTATGTCCGTGAGCTCCGATGATTTTTTCTACACTCTCTGTGCAGTCTATCACCTTCAGTTCTGGAAAATTGGATGAAATATTAGATGTCAGTGATTTCTCGAATCCATCTGTGCCGAGCGTGAAGAAAGCCTCAGCTTTTCCAAGACCTTTCATAGTGCCGATTGATGGCTGGTAGGTCTCCGGATCACTCCCGGCAGGGAGTAGGGTTATGATTTCAAAATCATCGCCAGCTATCTGTTTAAGAAGCCATGCTTGAGGTTCAAAACTGACAGCGATTGCGTCGCGATCATCTTGATGACCGTGTCCGCAACCGCTCAATATTATCAGTAAGAGGCTTAGTATGGAGAGGGATCTCATATCTTGCGGATTCCCATTATCTCACGAACCTCCTTGAGTGTCTTGGCTGCATATTCACGAGTGCGCTCCGCTCCTTGCTTCACAATCTTTGACAGATATTCATCATTGTCACGGATATCAAGAATGCGTTGGCGTATCGGAAGAGTCACATTAAGCATGTCTTCAGCAAGCTGTTTCTTGAGATCTCCATATCGGATGCTGCAATCAGCATAAGCCTTACGGAAATGATCAGTTGTGTCTTTACCGCTTACGAGATCCATAAGAGTGAACAGATTCTCTACAGGTTGGGAAACGGGGGAATTGGGTTCTGTTGGACCTGCATCAGTGACTGCACGCATCACTTTCTTGCGCAAAGTCTTTTCATCATCAATAAGATATATGCAGTTGCCTTCGCTTTTTCCCATTTTGCCACTGCCATCGAGCCCCGGAACTTTGATTGCTTCGCCTCCAAAGTTGAAGTTTACCGGCTCTTTGAAATAGTCTACACCATAAAAAGAGTTAAAACGGCGTCCGAAACGTCGGGTCAGTTCAAGATGCTGTTCCTGATCTTTACCTACCGGTACATAATCGGCATGATGGATAAGGATATCTACTGCCATCAGAGTCGGATACGTGAGAAGTCCGGCATTTACACGGGCGTTGTTATTTTGGTTTCCTATGATTTCCTTTTCAATCTCATCGCTTTCAGACGTAATGCCGAGAGCTTTGCGTGCCTTGTCTTTAAATGAAGCAGTACGCATAAGCTCGCCTATTCCTACATGCATATTCATAAGAAGATACATTTCGGAGATTTCAGGTATGTCGCTCTGCACATACAGAATATTCTTGTCAGGGTCAAGACCGGCAGCAAGATACTCTGCAAGTATCTGCTTTACGCTTTCATGAAGAGCTTTTGGGTCAGGATTTGTTGTCAATGCATGAAGGTCGGCTATGAAGTAACGGCTGTCATAGTCATCTTGCATTTTGACGAATTTTTGTAGAGCACCGTAATAATTGCCAAGATGTAGATTGCCTGTAGAGCGGATGCCGCTCAAGACTACCTTTTTGCTTCCGTCTGGTCGGAGATTGCTATTCTGGTCTGCCGAGGGGGCTGTTTTTTCTGAATCCATTTGCTGTAGAATTTTGATTTTTATGCAAAATTAATCATAATTAAGGAGATTTGCAAAAAAATAAGGCTTTCTGTGCATTGTTTGCCGCGGTATGAAGCACGCGGAGCGTGCTAACTACTCTATGGACGTATGAGAAAAAGGGACGCACGAACAGTGCATCCCTACAAGTTTATCTGATAATTCAAAATTCTCAATTTTCAATTCTCAATTATAAATTGAAGTAGTAAGTGCCGGTAGATAGATTTGCATACCATGAGTAAGGAACTCCGCGTAGAGTGTATGATGTCTGAAATGCAGGAATGTCAAGATTTCCGCCTTCCCACATCTGAGTCCATGGATTCCATGCGTTTTCTACAGTCACGTCATAGTAGAATCCGTTCCATTCCCAGCTTACAACCATAGGAACTGTTTCCCAAACTCCCTGGGCGTCATATCCTACAGCTATGACTTTTGATTGTCCATAGTTATAGCCCGGACCATTGTTGTAAGGACCTGAAAATGACCCCGGTCCCCAAGGTCCACCATTCATCATTGAGTTGCTGGTGCCCCACATAGGCACGTTCGGACCGAATCCTGCGCCCGGACCGGGACCCTGTGGAACATTTGGTGTGAAAGCACCCCCTGCTCCTGGAGCAGGTGCGCTGTTGCCTGTATTGGGTGTGAATGCTCCTCCTGAACCGGGTGCTGGAGCGCTATTTTGTGCTGATATAGATCCGATAGCGAATATTAACGATGCTATCATTGTAAAGATTCTGTGTGCTTTCATAGTAGTTTAAGTTTTAGTGGATGTGTGTTTTGTAAGTTAAACGTTTAAAAGGTTAAAAAGGTTTAATTGGCTTTTTGGGGTTAAATGATTAAAGGTTTAAAAATCGGAATATGCCGACTTTTAAACCTTTGTATCAATTTGAATTATGCTTTATGAATTATACATTTTCAATTATAGGTTCGGGTTGATTTTGCTCCATTCAGAGATAGGGGGCATGATGCCGAGTTCAATTACTTCATCGCGGAGTGCGCAGAGATGCTTGTAGCTCTGCTCAAGTTCTTTTTCCTCTTCCGGGGTTCCGGTAATAGGTTGTACTGTCACTCCGTTCTTGTCAATTGTGGTCTCCATTGCCATCATAATATGGTTGAAGCGGTCGTTGTTGACGTATGTTCCAACTGGCCAGCGGAACATTGCACCGCCCATGGCAGCCTCGATCATTTCTATCGAGAGATATGCCGGGCTCTGGAAGGAGCTTCTGCCGCGAAGTTCGATAATTCTCTTTCCTCCTTGGATGACTCTCTGCTTCAAGTCTTCCCATGCCTCATGCGTGAGAGGTTCGGTGCCGATGAAGTCTACAAGTGGCTTGCCGTTAACCTTTGCAGTAGAAGCGAATACTGCCATTTGCTCACCATGTCCACCGTATGTGCGGCAGTTTACGATATTGTCAGGCTCAACGTTAAGCTGCTTTGATAGCTCATTACGCAGGCGAGTGCTGTCAAGGGCTGCGAGTGTAGAAACCTGGCTTGGCTTCAGTCCGCTATAAAGAAGTGTGATAAGACCTGTGATATCAGCCGGGTTAAATATAACTACGATATGCTTAACGTCTGGGCAGTATTGCTTCACGTTCTTTCCAAATTCTTCTGCAATCTCAGCATTCCCTTTGAGAAGATCCTCTCGTGTCATGCCAGCCTTGCGGGCTGCTCCACCTGAATTAACTATATATTTCGCATCCTTAAGAGCCTCTGCTACATCGGTGGTGTATGTAAGATTAAGACCTTCAAAACCGCACTGCTTAAGCTCTTCCGCCACTCCTTCCAGTCCGGGACCGTAAGGGTCGTAAAGACAGATATTGGGTGTAAGCTTTTTCATAATGGCTGTTTGTGCCATATTGCTGCCGATCATGCCGGCAGCTCCGATGATGACGAGTTTGTCGTCTGTAAGGTAATTCATATTCTTATATAGATTAAAAAAAGCGTTGATAATTTTATCTTATCAACGCTTTGTAATATACTTTAGTTCATAGCGAGAGGGGTTATATTAATGGTGGTGGAGATGGACGGTATGTCATAGCCTTCGCTTTTATTGACCGCCATATCTTTTTTCCCGGGAGTAATAATCACGGGCATTCCAGGCTCTACAATATCTACAAGATGCAGGATATTTTCATTGGTAAGGCGTATACACCCATGGCTGCGCCGACCTCCGATGCTCCATGGAGCCGCTGTCCCATGAATACCAATGCTCGTGATTCCGGGTATGCTTAATCTTATGAAACGTGGACCAAACTCTCCGGTTTTTTCACTGACTACTCCATTATCATCGACATAATGCCAGTCGGTGCTGTTCTGTATCTGTTTCACTGAGAAGAATCCTTCCGGTGTGCGGGAGTCTCCCTTGGTATGCTTTGTGCCGTAGTTCTTTGCGCAAGCCATTCCAAAGCTTTCTTCTTCTACGCCAAATCGGTTGAATTTGATGACTTTCATCCTGCTTTTGTCAACAACTATGAAACCATCGTGGTCACTATTGATAAGTTTTTCTACATAGCTGAGTTCCTCATTAGCCATTTGAGGAAGTATGCCATGGGCATAATCTTCGCTATTCTCTGAATTCATCATAAATTCTATTGCTCCGGCGGGTGTAGAGAAGGAGTAATAGGGCTTAATCTCAGGGAGTGTATCATTCTGGGTCAAACCTGCTACTTCTACTTCTTGATTCATAACGGGGAGGTCACTTCTGCTGCTGATTGCATCGGCTGAGAGAGCGAAGAGTCCTATGCTGGAGGCGATAAGGAGATAGTTGAGACGTGTTTTCATAGTGGTAAGGTTTAAGTGTGTTTTTCAGTATGTGTGTCTTTCTATGTCTTTATAACGCGTATCCCAGTTGCTTTGCTTATTGCAAAATCATTAAATAAATAATACAGCATAAAAAAGGGGACGCACGAGCAGTGCGTCCCTAAAGATTCATTAGAAATATTGGTATCTTAGCGAAGAGGTTTTGCGCGGCAACTGTCCCAGATGAGATAGCAGATGAGCGCAAGGTAGGCTATGCAGCCAAGAATCTGGGTGGTTTCCAGACCAAGAGGATTCTCATATTCAAAGCCGCAGAAGCGCGTGATGGCGGCAAATACACCGAAGAGTGCTCCGCCGGCGATGAGCCCGGAAGAGAGTAGAGTTCCACGGTCGCGACGTGCATCATTCACTTTCTGATCCTTGGATGAATTGCTTACATAATATGCAATTGCACCGCCTACAAGCATAGGAGTATTGAGCGAAAGAGGAATGAACATTCCTAGGCAGAACGCAAGAGCCGGAACACCAAGCCAATTCAGTATGCAAGCGAGTATGGCGCCTACCATGTAGAGAATCCATGGTGTGTCTCCGCCCATCATAAGAGGTTCGATCACTTTAGCCATGGCATTTGCTTGCGGAGCGACAAGGGCGTTTTCTCCAGTGAATCCATACACTTGATTGAGCACCATAATCACACCTCCTACAGTGGCTGCTGATACGAGTGTGCCAAGGAATTTCCAACTCTCTTGTTTTTTAGGAGTTGAGCCGAGCCAGTAGCCAATCTTTAAGTCTGTCACAAAGCCGCCTGCCATTGAAAGCGCTGTGCAGACAACACCGCCGATCACCATTGAAGCCACTATGCCATTTGTGCCGTTAAGGCCTATTGCCACGAAAATTGCTGATGCAATGATCAGAGTCATAAGGGTCATGCCAGATACCGGGTTGCTACCCACAATGGCAATCGCATTTGCAGCTACTGTTGTGAAGAGGAAAGCGATGATGACTACTACAGCAAATGCTATGATTGCCTGCCAGAATGTATGTATCACTCCAAACCAGAAGAAAAGAAGAACTGCTACGAGTGCGAGTGCAATGAAGAATACGATGTGTTTCATCGAGATGTCGGTCTGCCAGCGCATTTCCTTTGCAGCCGTTGACTTTCCTTTCAGCTCGCGGCTTGCAAGTCCCACTGCCTGAGTTATGATGCCCCATGATTTGATGATACCGATCACTCCTGCCATGGCGATACCACCAATACCAATCATTCTGGCATACCCACTGAAGATATCTTGCGGATCCATTGTCTGGAATTCAGGAGTTCCATATGTGCCAAGAAGTGGGATTATGATCCACCATACAAAAATTGAACCGGCAAAAATCACGAATGCATATTTGAGACCAACAATATAGCCCAATCCGAGTAGTGCGGCACCTGTGTTGCAGCTGAGCACGAGCTTGGTCTTCTCCATAAGTGTGTGTCCTGCAGAAGAAGCTACAGATGTCACTGTCTCAGCCCACCAGCCAAAAGTGGCTACGATATAATCGTAGATTCCACCGATAAGAGAGGCTATGATAAGTGTCTTTGCTTGCCCACCTTCCTCACTGTCAGCCTGCTGGCTTGAGATAAGCACCTGAGTCGTAGCAGTGGCTTCTGGGAAAGGGTATTTGCCGTGCATATCCTTTACGAAATATTTCCGGAATGGAATGAAAAAGAGTATACCGAGAATACCGCCGAGCAGTGAACTTAAGAATATCTGATAGAACTGAACTGTTATGTCAGGATATTTTGCCTGAAGGATGAAGAGTGCCGGAAGTGTAAAAATAGCTCCTGCAACTATGACGCCTGAGCATGCTCCGATCGACTGAATGATGACGTTCTGGCCAAGTGCATTCTTTTTGCCAAGAGCATTTGAAAGTCCGACAGCTATGATTGCAATTGGGATAGCGGCTTCAAACACCTGGCCAACTTTGAGCCCAAGATAAGCTGCTGCTGCTGAGAAGATCACTGCCATGACCAATCCAATACCCACAGAATACGGGGTAGCCTCCTTTTGGTCGTGAGCAGGATGCATCACCGGGGTAAACTGCTCGTCTGCGGCGAGCTCGCGGAAAGCATTTTCCGGAAGTCCGGTTGAAGTAAGGGGTTCGTCTTGTTCTTTCATAATCTTAGTTTAATTCAAAGTTCATAATTAATAATGCATAATGCATTAAAAATTTAGAGCTGTCTCTTTACGCTCTCTTCATGGATGGCACTCATTATTCTGCCGGTAAACTCTTTCGGGAGACCAAGCTTTTCGCCCATTTCCGTGCGTTCTTTCATTATTTTGTCGTGGCGGCCGAGTTGCACTACCATCATGTTGTGAGCCTTCTTGTATTCCCCAATTTTCTTTGATACTCCCATTCTCTTGGCAAGCAAGTCAAGGAGTTCTCCATCTATATGGTCAATTTCACTTCTTAATGCGTCAAGCTCCGGAGTGCCGGTCGGTTTTTCCCTGACCTTCAGTTCCTTGACGAGAGCAACGAGCTCAGAAGGAAGGAGCTGTTGCTTAGCGTCGCTGAGAGCTACTGAAGGATTGCAGTGGCTTTCTATCATCAATCCGTCGAATCCCATATCGAGAGCATGACGGCTCAGTGGTGCTACAAGATCGTGGGCTCCACTGATATGGCTTGGATCGCAGAATACAGGTATGGTCGGAAATCTTCTTGCAAACTCAAATGGCAAAGACCACATCGGCTGGTTGCGATAAATATGCTTCCCGTAGCTGCTGAAACCACGATGTATCACACCGATACGACGTATGCCGGCATTGTAAATTCGAGTCACTGCTCCAATCCATAGGTCCAGATCAGGATTGACCGGATTCTTGATAAGCACAGGAATATCGGCACCAAGTTCTTGTAGGGCGTCAGCGATCTCCTGCATAGCGAATGGACTTGCAGAAGTGCGTGCACCAATCCATATGATGTCCACTCCGGCGGCAATGGCACTTATCACATGGTTTTTGCTTGCCACTTCAGTGCCGACTTTCATGCCGGTTTCCTCTTTCACTTTTCTGAGCCAAGGGAGTCCGGCAACCCCTACACCTTCGAAGCAACCCGGCAAGGTACGAGGTTTCCATATTCCGGCGCGGAATATCTTTATTCCGCCGGCTGCCAATTCCTTTGCCGTGTCGAGTACTTGTTGCTCACTTTCAGCCGAACAAGGACCTCCGATGATAATCGGCTCCTTCATTATGTTTTCTTCATCAAAGAGGGGTTTGATATCTTCCATCATAATCTTTTATATTTTTATCGCAAGCCCTTTCCTTCAAGTATCACTTGCGAAAGATTTATTTATATTTCCTGTAGATTCCCAAAATTTTAAAATCACTCGTCAATGGTTTCACTGCCGTAAGTGCTTGTTTGCATCTTTCCGGGTCATCAAAAGTGAGGTCAGCATAAAATCTATATTCCCATTCATGGCCCACTACCGGCATTGACTGAAGCATTGTAAGATTGATATCGTAGAAGGTAAGAATGGTCAGCACCTTTGATAAGGCTCCTTTTTCGTGAGGCACCGTGAATACCAGCGAGATTTTGTCGGCATCATCCGGTGCAGGAGAATCCTTAGTCCCTACAATCAGAAATCTTGTGAAATTTCTGTTGTCATCCTCAATTCCTTCTGCGAGCACATCTAATCCATAAAGACGTGCTGCATAAGCTGGAGCTATAGCAGCAGTACCTGCCATTTTCTCTTCAGCCACTTTTCTGGCGCAGCCTGCAGTGTCAAAATCTTCTATTTTATTTATGTGCGGATAGTGCGAAAGAAACTGTCGGCACTGAAGAAGAGCCATATAGTGCGATCTGACTTCCTTTATGTCTTTTATTGTCGTGCCTTTAAGTGCACATAGTGAGTGGGAAACCCTTATTTTGCATTCCCCGATTATTTTGCGTTCGCTCTTGCGGATGTATTCGAAATTCTGAAGTAGGGCACCTGCAATAGTGTTCTCTATAGCTACGGCAGCCATCATGTTTGGGTCTTCCTCAAGGGCAACAAACATATCGTCGAAAGAACTAAAACCAATGGTCTCAATATCTTCCGAAAACCACTCGTGGGCAGCTATGTCGTGGAAGCACCCGGATATTCCTTGAATCCCAATCTTTCTCAAAATCGATTATTTTTTTTGGTCTAAGTTGCAAAATTACAAAAAATAATTGACAATTGAAAATTATTGAGAATTTTGGGTGAAATTTATTTCTGACTCTTGTTTTTGTGCTATTACCAACAAAAAAATGGAAAAAACTGTTAATTCAATCGATATTTGAAAATTTTTGATTAAATTTGCATTTTAAAACGTGAATCTTTAATCGAGAATTGGATTAATCTGTCAATCTTTAGTGTAAACTAAACGATTAAACAATTAAACGCTTAAACTATTAAACAAGAATATGGCAAAACAGGAAGATGTCTTCAAGACGATTGTGGCGCATGCCAAAGAATACGGATTCGTATTTCAGTCATCCGAAATCTACGACGGTCTTAGCGCAGTATATGACTATGGCCAGAACGGCGTGGAACTGAAAAACAATATCAAACGCTACTGGTGGGAGGCAATGACTATGCTCCACGACAATATCGTCGGAATTGACTCCGCCATATTCATGCATCCTACTATTTGGAAGGCTTCCGGACACGTCGACGCTTTCAATGACCCCTTGATCGACAACCGCGACTCTAAAAAACGCTACCGTGCCGATGTACTCATCGAAGACGAAATTGCAAAGATCGACGATAAAATTAATAAAGAAGTGGCAAAGGCTGCCAAGCGCTTCGGCGATGCTTTTGATGAAGCTCAGTTCCGTGCTACCAACGCTCGTGTCATTGAGCACCAGAAGAAACGCGATGAGCTTCATCAGCGTTTCTCAGATGCAATGAATGCAAACGACCTGGCAGAATTAAAGCAGATAATCCTTGACTATGAAATCGTAGACCCAATCAGCGGCACAAAAAACTGGACCGACGTTCGTCAGTTCAACCTTATGTTCAAGACAGAGATGGGTTCTACTGCCGACGGAGCTATGGATGTGTATCTTCGTCCGGAAACAGCACAGGGTATTTTCGTAAACTATCTTAATGTGCAGAAGACCGGTCGTATGCGTA
>CAZGGB010000029.1:0-33212 GCA_964525115.1 uncultured Sangeribacter sp.
TACATTTATTTAATTGATCTCAGATTCAGGTTAATTTTTTAGGGGTTATCTCCGCTTAGCAGAAATCCAAATGAATCTCAAATAAATAGAGTTTCCCATATCTACCATTTAGTCACTTTGACCTCTGCCAAACGCCAAAATTAATACAAATTTTAACAAATATGACACGAATTTCAATAAAATTTTACCTCAACTTGCATTTTTAACCTTTGTTAACATTTGCAGAAATAAGAAAAAAGGAGTAACTTTGCATCAAATTAGCCCCTTAATTTAAGAAATGCTTATAGATAAAATTCGATCAGGAGAGCGACTGAGTTTCGGGCAGCAACTGAAGCTGACCGCGCAGCTTTCGTGGCCTGCAATGATGGCTCAGCTATCGAGCATGATGATGCAATATATCGATGCGGCGATGGTGGGTCATCTCGGTGCTGACCCCTCGGCTGCAGTAGGTCTCGTATCTACTTCCCTTTGGCTATTCTGGGGTATTTGTTCGGCTGTGACGATGGGCTTCTCCGTGCAGGTGGCTCATAGCATAGGGGCTTCCGATCATGCCCGCGGGCGACGCATATTGCGCCAGAGCATTATTGCATGTTTCCTTTTCAGTCTTGTTGTGGCGGCAGTTGGCGCTGCAATAGCATGGCCCCTCCCCCATTGGCTTGGCGGCAAAGACAATATTTGCCCTGATGCATCAATCTATTTTCTTGTATTCGTGCTTGCACTGCCACTCTTCACTATGAACTATCTTGGTGGGGGAATGCTGCGATGCAGCGGAAACATGAAGGTGCCCGGAGGGCTCAATGTTATGATGTGTGTGCTCGATGTCATCTTCAACTTCCTTCTTATTTTCCCTACAAGAACCATCAACATAGCCGGTATGCATCTCTCGATGCCCGGCGCCGGACTTGGAGTGCTTGGTGCGGCTTTGGGCACGGCTGCTGCCGAGATAATTACGGCTGCTCTTATGATGTATTTCTTATGTTTCCGTCAGGAAGGACTCGCCATAGCTAAAATTAAGGAAAAAGGAAGTTTCCGGCCTGAATGGGAAGTTTTGCGCAAGGCATTGAAGGTTTCGGCTCCTATGACTCTCGAACACGTGGTGATCTGTGGAGCCCAGATTGCCGTCACAGTGATTGTGGCTCCGTTAGGGGTTATGGCGATTGCCGCCAATGCATTCGCGGTGACTGCGGAAAGTCTCTGCTACATGCCGGGTTACGGCATTTCAGAAGCCGCAACAACTCTTGTAGGACAAAGCTACGGAGCCAAACGCAAAGATCTTGCCAAAAGATTCGGATATATCACGACCTGTATGGGGATGCTGACCATGACCGTGATGGGAATTGTCATGTATATTTTCGCAGCAGATGTTATGGCCCTTATGAGCCCGGTAAAGGATATCATCGACCTGGGAGCCCATGCGCTCCGCATCGAAGCCTTTGCCGAACCAATGTTTGCCGCGTCAATCGTAGCTTATGGAGTGATGATAGGTGTCGGCGACACTGTACTCCCCGCAATTATGAACTTCAGCAGCATATGGCTCGTCAGAGTGCCACTCGCTGCGTGGCTTGCCCCGACTATGGGTCTTGCCGGTGTTTGGCTGGCAATGTGTATTGAGCTCTGTTTTCGCGGTGCCATTTTCCTTTGGAGGCTTATCTCAGGTGCATGGCTCAAGAAAGGCCTCTAATCAAATTTCGATTAATTGTGTTGCATCGCGATAATTCAAAATTCAAAATTATTCTGAAATTTCGTCGATAATAGTGTCGTTGGTCTTTTGCGCCTTACGATAGAGAATCATCACGATGATCCCCCCTATCACGCCACCGATTATGCCTCCTACCATTCCGGCATAACCTACAGAAGTCTGAGGTCCACTGAATACGGCCATTGAAAACAGCAAAAGCCATATTATTGCCAATGGTGCGGAGATACACGTCTGGATAAACCTCTCCTTTTTCTGCTTTATAAGTAGCGAACGCACTTCCATCATGCTGCAAGTGCTGAAGATCTTAGGTGATATCCGGAATGTACGCAAATCCAACAAAGAGTCAACGCCTCCTATAATTAGAAACGCAACAGCATACCATTGCGATATTTTGAAAAAAGCACATGCTGCTGCAAATACAAGATATGTAAATGGCAGTGCTATGATTTCAAATTTTACGAAAGCATTCATCCACGACACTCGCTGACGCATCACTGTGCGCACAAGCTTATCGTTGACGATCTGTTCTTTATCAAGGCTACGCTTCAACGCTGCCATTTCTTCTTTAAGTATATCGAGTTCGTCCATTTTAAACTTTTTTCCCACTTAAACCTTTAATTATAAATTTTTCAATTTTTCTTTTATTCTCACAAGCCTTACCCCTACGGCTTTTGCAGAAATGCCCACGATTGCGGCAATCTCATCATAAGGCATATCTTCAAGCCAGAGCAATACAATAGCACGGTCAAATGGTTCGAGCTTCGATATCCGCTCGTGCAGCATACGCGCTTGCTTATTGCCCGGAGAGTCTGCTGCCATTGAGTCGGCAGAGAATTCAAGAGGAATTGTCTTAACGCGTTTTTTTCTTTTATATGAGATGCATGTATTCATGCTTACGCGATAGACCCACGAACGCAAACTTGAATCTCCTCGATAGGAATCTTTACCTTGCCATAGGCTTATGAGCACTTCCTGAAAAAGATCGTCAGCCTCAAGCTTTGTCTCGGTAAACATATAGCAGACCGAGTAGATGGTGCTCTTATGCTCCATCACGAGGCGTTCGAAGTCTATGGTCTGTTTCTTTTCCATTTTGTTTGAATTTCTTTTTCTGAAGTTATTTCGACTTATTTTTTTATTAAGATTTCGTCAAGTTTCCGAGCAGATTTTTCTTCATAAAGAAGGAGCGATGCGGGCATCGTGACTGATGAATGAAGGGAAATATGCCGGAAAGATGGCGGAAGATTAATAAAAAGAATTTTAATTTTCATATTTTTTTAGTTGATTTTGTATTCGTAAATAAGTCGAAACAACTTCTCTATATTTAAGACGCACCCACCCCCTTAATAACTACAATCCTCCCCAAAAATCTTCCAACCTACCCTCTGACCCCTGATCCCTGCCACCTAAAAAACACTTGCAATATTAAAATAATTTCAGTAAATTTGTAGGGCCTAACGAATAAGAGCCCATCTCATAAAACATGCGATATCAAATTTTCTTAATACTCGTATATTTCATTATCCCCTTGTCATTATCGGCCAGGGGTGCTGACCTTAAACATCCCGAATCTATATGCATACCATTGGAATCCGACAGCATACTGACGCCACACTGCATGCTGACCATCAATTCCGATAAAGACACTCTCTGCTCATTCAGTGTTAGGCTCAGCGATTATGTCAAAGGAGCTCTTGCCATCAACGACGGTTTTTCCCCTGATAAGAAACTCGAAGCTTTTGCCAAAGATTCAGATAATTTCTATCCGCTTTCGGCAGCAATCGACAGAAATTCACGAAGTTGTGTCTTCATATCGCGAGTCCCGATTAGAAAGAGTGATTCCCTGCGCCTTATTATCCCGGAAGGTTTTCTCGAGATGCAACCGGAATATATAGAAGTAGACGAAATTGATATCGAAGAAGAAAAACTCGATAGGCTTTCCGTGGCAGGGGCGTGGCACAAACGTGGCGAAACGTGGACCGGGACTCCAATGTTTTCTGTGATAGATGATGATTCGCTCGACGGGCAAATTGAATCTTCGAAGCATGATCGATATGCCTACGGCTACTACAGCCTGCTATTCCCATTGTTGGAAAGTCTCGGTATAAAGGGAAACCTCGCTATCGAAGGGAGAAAAACCGGAATACATGAATGGACTCCATTTTTCAACGACAACGGGAAGACTCTCGTCAGATTACAAGATGAAAAGGGGTGGGACCTCCTGAGTCATTCGATGGACTGCCTTGGAGAGAATCTAAATAATTGGATAGTCGACAGCCTCAACACTCCGCTCGCTCGCGAGATTTTAGAGAAAGGGCCCAATATGGGACCCAACGCATTCACTGTGTCAGTATTCGACCTGAAGACTCAAAAGCAATATTGGCCAAACACTGAGAATAGCGAATGGGAACTTACCCCCGAACGCTTTATAAAACCTTATGCGGGAGATTACTCCACAAAAAAGGAAGTGCTCTACAATCCTGAGTTCAGCATCGACTGGCACTGGGGTGAATGGAAAAGACGCGCCGAGGCTTTCGGCATAAATGCGGTGGGCTTCGTCACACATAATTCCACTTCGTCTCATGCTCTCGTGCCCGGGATTATGGATGTGTTCCCCTACGGACTTTCAGACATAGCTGCCACTAATATCAATACGGTGCCGATGCTATCCACTGCTGTTAGAGCAGGCCTCGAAGGTCAGTCTTTGGGAAATTATGATGGCAATAGCAAAGACAATACATATAAGAGGCATCAGTATAAACAATATTGTGAGCTTATCGATGAAGCGGCAAAAAAAGGAGGGTGGATCATATTTAATCTTCACACCTACCGGGATTGCTGGCTCAATAGTTTGCCCGGCAAATTGGTTTCGGAAGGAGGTTCTTACCCCGACCAATGGGTAATACCGATGAAAGGGATGGATTCTGCCAATGATCCGCTTGATCCGCCGCAACATCTCGAAATAGAAAACTGGAGCGAATGGTATCCTTGTCAGGGGACAAGATTGGAAATGATGCGCGACATCCTTAGATACGCAATGAATAAGGGTCTCCGCAACGTCACAATCTCAGAAGGTTTCAGACTGATGGGAAATAAGAAATCGAAAGGATATTTCAATCAAGGGTATCGCTTTGGCATGGATATTAAGCCCGGGCTGATCGACACAAAAGAAATTTATCCCCATTATGTGGTGTCAGCCACCGATGAAGTGTTCTACTACAATCCACTCCGATCCAAGGCAATCTCTGTCGGCATCGGAGAGTTTAAATCGACAGAGATCGTAGCTTCAGAAAAAACGGGGAAATTCCTTGTCGGCAAAGGGCTCATATATTGGAGTGACCCTGACCCAAGCAATATAACTCTAAAGTTGCTCGATCTTTCAGGAAAGGAAATAATGTCTGTCAACGACAATAGCATCAGCTTAAACTCTGTCGGGCCCGGGACATATGTTGTCTGCGCTCTCGAGTCGGGCGAAATAATAGGTTCGATCAAAATTGCGAGGTAAGAGCGACAGCAAGGGCACAACGCCGCTATTGTTGATTACCCGTAATGGTATATTTAAAGCGTTCAAAAGAGTTTCCTCTTCTTGTTGGCTTCGGATTCTCTTTTGGATTGACTCGTCATCGAGAGAATCCCTGCTTTTGATACGTGCTATTCGAACATCTTCTGATGCAGTCACAATCCATATTTCATCACACATGCGGGCAAGTCCGGAAGTTGCAAGTATTGCCGACTCCACATAGCATCGTCCACATCCTTCTGAAGCCTTTGCTTCATGCCATCTCCCCAGATCTTCCCTCACCAGACGATGCACAAGAGAATTGAGCCAAAGTCGCTCTTCATCATTCCCGAACACCCGCTTGGCAAGTTCAGACCGACATATGGGGCCTACGAGAGGGCACACAGCATCCCCGTATCTCTCATGTAGAGCTGATCTCACTTCTTCAGAGCCATCCATGATCCGTTTGGCTTCAAGATCGCAATCATAGACCGCTTCCCCCCGAAGCCTCAACACTCGGCTCACAACCGACTTCCCACTTCCTATCCCCCCGCAAATACCAATCATCATACTGCAAAATTAATAATTTCTTTTCTAAAAAGCATATTTCTCTTAAAATTTTGATTAATTTTGTAGCTATGAATACTCTTAAGAATCTTATAGTAGCTTTCATAGCTATCGTAGCTCCATTTTCCGCCAGTGCCGGGAAGCTGACCGACTATATTGATCCTCGTATCGGGTCTGAAGGTCTTGGGCGCGTCTTCATTGGCCCATCCACTCCCTTCGGCATGGTGCGCCCATCTCCTGACTGCACCCCTTCGCCCAACAGCGGTTGGCTCCCGATGCCGGAGCGCGTCGATGGTTTTGCTCAAGTGCATGTCAGCGGCACCGGTGGTGGACCCAAATACGGCAATATACTTCTCCAACCATTTTCAGGCAATCTTGACCATACCGACATCTTCGCCATACGCGAATCTGAGACAATCCTCCCTGCATATTACTCCACTACGTTTGCAGATTCGGGTATAAAAACTGAAATAACAGCCACTGACCGAACTTCTGCCTACCGCTTCACATACCCTGATTCTGGAGAAAAATGCCTGAAAGTAGATGCTGGTTTTTTCCTTGGTGAGTCGCCTATGCCTGATGCCCGCGAAGCTCAGCAGTTTGTCGGCTCTGAGGTGCAAATACTTTCCGACACCGAAATATCCGGATATAGCCGCATACGTGGAGGCTGGAACAATGGCCGCGCCTATACCGTCTATTTCTACGCCAAGTCCGACATCCCATTCTCGCACTCTGCCACTTGGAAGGGAGATTCAATTAGCAAGGAGCTGGCTCAGTTCGATTCTGGGAAGAAGACAGGAGCCCTTGTGTCTTTCCCTGAGAATACCGATACCGTCAACTTTCGCGTCGGAATATCATTCATAAGCCCACTTAAAGCAAAATATAACTATCAGCAAGAGTCCGCCGGCAGAAGCTTCGATGATCTCAGAGCTGAATCCCTGAATAAGTGGGAGACCGAGATGAAAAAGATTGAGGTGCATCCCGACACCCCCGACCCCCTCAAGCGAATGCTTTATACAGCACTCTACCACACTATGCTGATGCCATCCGACCGCACAGGAGAGAATCCACTATGGACCGACCCGGTGCCTTATTATGATGACTTCTACGCCCTTTGGGACACCTACCGCACATCAATGCCCTTGCTCGCGATTATTGCCCCTAACAGACTCGCCGACATGGTCAATTCTCTAATTAATATCGGGAAGCGCGATGGATATATGCCGGATGCCAGAAGTGGCAATGCCAACGGACGCACTCAAGGCGGATCAAATGCCGATGTAGTGATAGCCGATGCATGCGTAAAAGGCATAGGAGGCATCGACTATGAGAAAGCCCTTGAAGCGATGATTCATGACGCCACTATGCCCCCCGGCGGCAACGAGGAAGCGGAAGGCAGAGGCGGACTGCGCGAATATCTTCAGTTGGGCTATATCCCCCACGGGATAGCTCGTGCCGGAAATCGGACTGTGGAATATTCGCTTTGCGATTTTGCAATCCATCAGGTAGCAAAAAGACTTGGCAAAAAAGATATTGCCGACTTCTACCTTAAGCAGTCTGAATCTTGGAAAAACCTCTGGCGACCTGAATATGAGCACGATGGAGCAACAGGCTTCATCATGCCTCGCAATGCAGCAGGAGATTGGCTCGACTCCATTCCTTTTGGACACTCAATAATTCAGAAACCTGCATTCCGATATACCCCACTCACATTCGAAGGCCCTTGGTATACGCCCTGGTGGGATATGTTTTTCTATGAGGCTTCTGCATGGGAGTATTCATTGAGCATTCCCCACGACGTGCCGGCTCTGATTGAGAAATGCGGTGGACCCGAAGCTTTCGAAAAGCGTCTTGACACTTTCTTTGAAAAAGGATACTTCAATGTTAATAATGAACCCTCATTCCTCTCTCCTTGCCTTTATCATTGGATAGGACGGCCCGACAAGTCGGGAGATAGGATACTGGAAATAATAGAGAAAAATTATGATGACACCCCGGCTGGACTTCCGGGCAATGATGACTCAGGCGCGATGTCGTCATGGCTTATTTTCAATATGGCAGGAATATATCCCAATGCAGGTCATGATTACTACCTAATCCACACACCCATGTTGCAGTCCACCACATTCCGTCTACAAGATGGCAAGACTTTTACCATATCTGCCGAAGGCCTTTCTCCTGAAAATCGACATATCTCGAAAATGTATCTGAATGGGAAGCCTTACGAATCATATATGTTAAAGCATTCCGACCTGGCTGCCGGTGGAGAATTGAGATTGGTGATGACACAAAAGCCAAAGATGACATTGAAGGAGTCTCCGACTTCTCACAACTTTCTGCCGACACATGGTTCGCACATCATCCTCGACACCTTGAAGGTTGCCTACAAACTCCATGGACAGACCCGTCGCTTCAATTTCATTTATGAGCCGACCAACAATGGAGGCATAACTCTCCACTGGAGCATTGTACGCAACCTCAAACTTTGGACTGGTTCTTACACTATGACTCCTGAAGCTGTCAAAAACGGCAACGCCCAAAGCTACATTATGCCGGAAGATGGCAACCACATAGCTCTCCCTTCCAACGAGACTTTCGCCATAATCTCCCAATCAGCCCTAAACGAGCTGAAAAATAACGGACAATTCATCTATAACGGAGTGCTTTGGAAAAAGAATGGAGAGGAAGTTTCCCCGTTAGGATCCGCAATTAAAGTGGAAGACCCGAATGAAGGGGCAAAAATGGCAATCCTCGATAATCCCGAGCTCCCCCTCATCCTCTACATGACTGACAATCCTCTTGAAATCAACTGGATTGTTCAATGACAACTCCCCTCGTCGAATAATTTATAATTATTTCAAATTTTCCCTTACCCTATCCAAAAATCCTTTCATCGCAATAGAATCACGCCTGTCAATTATTGCCTTTAACTCCGTCAGATTCTCCTGTATGCGGTCGAGCTGTGAGGAAGTGTGAGGATTGAAGAGAATTTCTGTGAGCAGGAAATCATCCTCATTCATCAGGCCGTGAGCAATAGCCATATGGCGTTTGAAAGTCGTGCCCGGGGCATCCTGATGTTTCATTACACTTCCGAATACCAGAGTTGATGTGAAAGGGATAGAAAGCGAATAAGCGATCGTCTCGTCATGCTCGGCAAAGGTGTAGTCTTCTATATGCAAGCGGAGTTTCTTATAAAGCGAGCGGAAGAACTCGCGACCCTCTTCATCCCCTTCCTTGATGATGATGGCATTCTCATTGGCAAGATTACTGAGCGAAGCAAATGTAGGGCCAAACATCGGGTGGGTAGACACAAACCTATAGCCCTTTTCAGAGTAAAACTCTGGCAACCCGGTTTTCACACTTGCAATGTCGCTCAAAATCGCAGTCTTGGGGATATATGGCAAAATACGTTCAAATGCTTCGATGGTATATTTCACTGTAGCAGCATTGATAACCAAATCCGGCATGAAATCCCGTGCCTCTTCCGGATTCATAAAACGCTGTACGTTGAAAGTGAATTTCAGATGCTCCGGGTTCGGATCATAGATAGCTACTTCATGATCGAAACTTAACAGATCGCAAAAGAATGAGCCCATCTTTCCGGCTCCCAATATCAGTATTTTCATATATCTATCTTTATTCTAAAATTAATATTTGTACCATAGCGGCTTGCCAACCACCCATTACCAAAGCAGAGCATGGAGCGTCGCTAACTCCGAGTGCGACCAACCGCAAGGCATTTCGATATTTCATTCCGTCAAATCTTTCATATCCTCCCGAATTGATTTCTCAGGTATCTCCTGCATCTCTGGAGTGAGATAATTCCTCTCAGAATCGATGGCAATAAAGACTATGTCATTTCCGGGTTCCGGCTTATATCGGTATATCTTGTCGGAAGTCCTTCCTACATAGCACAAACTTCCATCCGTGGGATTCATTGTCCACATATCCTTATCTTTCCCTGAGATACGACTCAAATCTACTGTCATCTCACGCCCTGTATGATTATAGGCAAGGAGATAATCATTTCCTCTTGTGGCAAGAATCCTTTCATATCGGATGCCGTTATTCACCACGAGCGTGGAATCTGCAACCCTGTCAAAATAAGGGAAAGACAGCATCAGACGTTTCAGATATTTCATTTGCTTTCTTCCAGGGTCGTCGATAGCAGCATACCATGGTTTCTTCACTCCGTCGGCGAAATAAGCACCGGGAAGTCCCGGTCTTATGAACTGCATTATGTTGTTGTGTCCGTAAGTGTGTCCACAAGAACCCCCAAACACCGACCAATAAGCATATCTCCTCACATCCTTGTCATTCCATAATGGCTCATCAGCTCCATGCAGTCCCTGCGGAATATTTTCATAGCTTGGTTCTCCGTCAAGAACTGGTTTCACGGGCGTATACTTTCTGACAGAGTCTACATACATCCAGTTGTCCTCCTCTGTCCCGTCAGGAATAGGATAGTCTTTGTTTCCCATTCTCTGATTATATCGTCGATGGCCACTTTGAAACATATGGAAGTCAAGCCAATCGCGGTCGGCAAACCATCGGGCAGACGTAGTGCGTCCACGAGGATGAAAAGTCATCAGGTGATTGTGGTCATTTGCCTTTATGCTTTCTGCAAGAGCTTCCCAGACTTCTGTCTTCACATCTCCCTGAATATCCCCTCCTATAATCCAGATAATATTCTTACGGTCAGCATAACGCTTAGCCAAAAACTCTCCGTAGGCTTTTGCTTGCGTTTCATCCATCTGTCCTCCCTTCACCAGTCCTCCCCATATGCAGACCATGCCGATATATATACCATTTCGCTCAGCAGTGTCTACGATATGATCTAAATGTTCCCAGTAGCCATATTCGCCGGGGTTGGACGCTGCTTCAAGATTCCATCCATCCGGATGCGACATTTTGCCATAGCGATTGAAAGAAGGGACTCCGTTGATGACTTGTATCTGCACTACATTATAACCCTCCTTAGCCGTCTGCTCAAGATAATACTGCGCCTCATCGCGGTCAAGACGCTGAGGAAGCAGCCAACCCGTATCCCCGAGCCAGAAAAATGGAGTGCCATCTGTATGCTGAAGATAAAGCCCATTGTCTGAGACTCGCAGATCGCCGTGGCTCCACGGCCTCTCCGCCGCGTAGCCTGAAAAAGAATAGATCGAGATAACGATTCCGATCAGAAGTGACTTAAAAACCTCTTTAATTTTCATTATTTCAGTTTCTTTATTTCAAACTCCAATCCCCTGTCATCCTTAGATTCATTGTAGTTAGCAGCAATCAGATACACTGTTCGCGAATCCATTGCATATCGACCGGCATAGTCGCGTGAATTGATTTGATCCATGGCTTCTTTGACACTCTTGTTATATTTGAATTCGAAGACATAGATGTATCTACGGGTGAATACTTCCATATCACTGCGACCCTTGTAGCCGTGGTGTTCCGCTATTGCAGGTGAGCCGCTTAATACTGCTATCAGGTAAGTAATAGCCCTGTATGTGGACTCTCGGTGGTCTTCTCCTGGGATATTTTTCAAGAGCGTGGAGAGGCGTTCCATAAAATCGCAGATACGCCCGGTAGTAAGAGCAGTCTTAAAGAGTGTAAATCTGAAAGGAGTGTCTGAATCTGCTGTGTCAGGGACGTAAACCTTCAAGAGATCCTCATAGAATCCTATTTCCACTTCTTGATTAGGGAACCGCAATTCATACAGATCATCATCCTTATCATAGTTTCCGATTGTCAGATAGCCCGTTTGGAACATTAGAGGTATCGGATCTTGGTCATTTAAGCCAACATCCATCAGTTCCTTTTTAGTACAAGTCTGCCCATTGATATCTGGAGGGAATGTGCCTCTTCTCTTTATTCGCTTCACTAAGAAAGTGGGAGTTCCAGACTCGAACCAGTAGGAATAAATTTCTTTTTTCTTCAAGGACTTTAGCACACTAAAAGGATTATATAGACGAGATCCCTTGGGCGTAAAGAGGTATCCATCATAGAAATCACGCAATGCCTGAAGTGTCGTTTCGAATTCTTCCTCTCGAGCCTCTGCAAGTTCTTCTACTCCTGAACGGAATTTCTCAATTAGCTCTGTTTCAGTCCAGCCACAAATATTCGCAAAAGCATCTTCTATCGAAATGTCATCAAGGTTGTTTAAGTCGCTGAAGATGCTCACCCTGCTAAAGCGGGCCACCCCTGTAATGAATGCGAAACGAATATACTTATCCATTGACTTGAGATTGCCAAAGAAACTTTTGAGTACACTTTGATTCTTCTCAAAAAGTAGCTGATTATCTTCTATTTCCAAGAGTGGTTTGTCATACTCATCTACAAGAATCACGACGTTTCTGCCTGTCACTTCCGCTGCTTTTCTTATTAGCTGCGAGAATCTGCCTGCCAAGGTATCTGCAACTTCTGTCATCCCATACTGCTTCTCATATTCACCCAAAAGACGATTCAGTAGTTTATGAAGTCCATCTTCGACCGTAAAGTCCTCCGAATTCAGGTCAAAGTGCAAGACCGGAGAAGGAGTCCAGTCGAGATCCATGCTGTCGGCTGCAAGTCCCTTAAAGAGATCACGTCGACCCTCAAAGTATGCCTCCAATGTAGATAGAAGCAGACTTTTGCCGAACCGACGTGGACGACTCAGGAAAATGAATTGTCCTTGTCTAAGCAGAGGCTTAATATAGCATGTCTTATCCACATACGCATATCCTTCCTCTATTATTTTGGAGAAAGTCTGCATTCCGACGGGGTATCTCAGTTCGTCCATAATCTCAAAGTTTTTCACAAAGATAATGAAATATCCGTTAGAATCCAAAAAAAAGCATTCTCCTAATCCTCACTAAAAGCAACCTTCTGCACAATCCTCTCAGCGTCATAAACGCTTTAGACAAAAAGAGAATTGACCCTTTTTGGTTTGAGACCGGGACTCCACCTCCCTATAAACCCGCATATCGAGATTTTTATAAATGCGCGAACGGAGAGTTGTTGATTCTGGCGCCTATTTACGAAGATAAGTTTGGTTGTTGCATTGCGAACATATCTGAAAATAGGCTTAAAAGAAAGACTATAAGAGAAGGGAAACAATATCCTGATAGAAAAAAGAAAATATCAAGAGACAAGTGTCTTGATATGAATAAGCTTGCGGAGTATATCTGCTCCGACAAGTTCAATTCAAAGAAGAAGCAAATTTGAATAAAGAATGCAAAGATTGATACTGCAATCAAGCCTCATAGCGAGCCAAAGGCTCTCACACCAAAACAAACCAATTCGCGGCTTTTTTCTCATGATCAAAATGCTTCAAAAGACACTGTTTGTTTTGGTGTGAGAGCCTTTGGCTCGCATCTTAGCTGAAAAAAAAGGCGGCTTCCGTGGGGAAGTCGCCTTTGAATTATATCCAATTGCTATAACGCTCTTAAGTCAAGCTAATTATGCATTGAGCATTATGCATTATGACTTGCTTTAGCTTGGGCGTAGCCAATTAGTCTGATTACTTGCGGATGAACTTCTTACCGTTCTGGATAAGGATACCCTTAGCATCAGCATTAACACGTACACCCATCATATTGTAGATAGGAGCATCCTCTACCGCTTCAATCGAAAAGACTCCAGAACCACCTTCTACAGTCCATTTGAATCCAAAAATTCTCATTGTAGAACCTTTGCGATAGATGGTATAGGTGCCTGGCTCAAGATTGAAAGATTCACCACAGAATGCATATGAATCAGAGTCACCATCATAGCGATCAAACTCAATTTTGCCTGCTACTTTTTTTACGGTAGCTTGATTGATTGCTAAAATTCCCTTATTGTCGCCAGCATTATATCCATTTTCATTAGGTTCCGTCTCTTTGCCTTTTTGACGACGATCATAGAAAGTTAGAACGAGTGATTTCTTCACTTCTACCACAAGAGGAGTTGAACCTTCAGTTTCATCTCCTTCCAAGTTCCCGTCTGATGGATCTGCGTCAACTCTAAGCTGAAAGTATCCTGTGAATTCTTCACCACAAATGGTTACGGGTTCCTCTAACTTACCACCTTTAGAATCGTAGACAGTTTTAACAGAGAGATCATCGTTGTCAACCAAAACTGTTCCGGCTGTCACATTGTCTCCTGTTGATTTAAAAACATTGTCTTGTGCATATGCACAGATAGCCATTGAAGCTACGGCTACGAAAGTAAAAATTTTCTTCATAAGAATTGATTTTATAGGTTAACAATGCAAAATTAATAAAATTTTCACAACATCCAAAACTATTTTATTTTTATTAACCCTTCCACGCCAACCTATATTCAGGAGGATTGTTTTATACTTGAAATCATTAATCTTTAATTAAGAAAAAACCATGAAAAAAATCTTAAAGTTACTTCCTATTCTGCTTATTGCGATGCTTGGAATATCGTTTGCAAGCTGTAGCGACAAAGATGAGCCAATATCCTCAAGTGATCTCCCCTCCATCTCAAAAGAATTTATCACCGAATATTTCCCGTCTGCTTCTATAGTATCAACGCAGAAGTACAAAGATGAATATGAAGTTGTTCTCTCGGATGGAACTAAAATAGAATTTGACAAAAAAGGAGATTGGACCGAAGTGGATGCCGTTCCTGGAAAAACTATCCCTATGGGCTTCTACCCGGGAGAAATAGACAATTACGTCTCTCAGAATTTTGATGGCGAAGGCATCAATGAAATCACAAAAGTAAAACGTGGATTTGAAGTTGAAATCACAACTGGGACAGAAATGGTATTCGCACATGACGGTTCATTCATTGAGATTGGAGTCGATCGTTAACCTAATTAATAATAAATATAAAAAAACGCAACGGCGACTTCATTCCAGAAGTCGCCGTTGGATTATAGGGTTGATTGAAATTATTAACTGATCATTTATTATTGATCTTTCTTATTATTTACGAATAAATTTCTTACCGTTCTGGATAAGGATACCCTTAGCATCAGCATTAACACGTACACCCATCATATTGTAGATAGGAGCGTTTTCATTGTTTTCGACTGCAACAGATTCTACTGCAGCTGCACCATAACCCATAGCGGGGAATACAACTTCGGGAAGCTTAACAGAACCGTCTTCATTGAGAACTTCCATGAATGTTACAGTAGGGTTAGTCTCTGTATACACGAATCCACCAACGGGAATCTTTGAACCAAGAGCAGACAAGTAATAGTCAGTATTTTCATATACGTTGAAAGTCAAGAACCCTGTGTTGTCCTTCGGAGCAGACTCAAGACCTTCTACTATCCAGGGGAACTGGGGCTTACTCTGGCCAGGAATATCTTCCATAACACCCTGATACTGCTGATTCTCGTCATCTTTCACGGTCGGATTTGTAGCAGCTGCTACAATATCACCTGTCACCTTGTTTTTCCAAAGTAATAGACCTTCCTCATTCTTAGACTGCTTTGTAGCCACAACAAAGTATTTTGATGACTCCGGTGTATTTACATTCACGTAGCCTGGGAAGATTCCTTCTGATGCATTTTCCTCTTCGTCCGTATAGAAAGGGAGGGCGTAATGAATCTTGTCAGTACCGTTAGAATAGCCGAGGGTATAAGCCATAGCACCATCAGTATCCTCAAAAACGACAAACTGCTTATTAGGATTCATCTTAGTGAAGACAGTCATGAAACCATTAACATTTGAATGGATCTTAAACACAGCACCCGCAGTGGGGGCACCCTCCTCAAAGCTGACGAAAGTTGGATTGGCACTGCCAACTGCACCAGGACCAAGAGCTACCTCTAGATCGTTTACCTTCACTGTCTTGTAGTCACCTGATGCCTGAGTTGTACCCCATTTATCCGCATAGGCAGTTGCGATAGAACCAGCAGACCCTGTAGCGTACACGAGATCTCCTCCAAGATCAACCTTATCTTTAGTCATACCGACCTCTTCGAGGCTTTCAGTTGTTGCCATTACAGCAACCTGTGCGCTTGCCATAGATGCAAAGGCAGCGCATGAAATGAGAAGTAATGATTTCTTCATGTTTTGAATAAGTTTAAGTTAATGGTATTTCTACGGAAGCGGACTCAATTCCGCTTCCGCAGAATTATAAAAAATTATATCCTTATCACTGTTTGGAACCTGTAAAGGTCAAGTTATATTTAGTCTTATTATCCCCTCGTCCTTCACGCACATCGACGCTATAGTTAAGGGTCAGAATACCATCTTGCGAGATTGATCCTGTAAATGTGATACCAAACGGATTTGCTTTAGTGTAATTCCAAAAATTAAGTGTCCGAGCAGAATTGAACACAATATTGCATGCCGACTGCTGGGATTTGAGTTCCAACGTCTTAATCGCGGGTTCTACAACATTAAGAACATTGACGTTGTTGGCAGTTACTTCATTGTCTTCACCAACCTTTACCATATATGGAGCAACCTCAATTGAGCCAGCAAATGTATCGACTTTTCCAGTCTTTGTGTTTACCTTTTCCCATTGACCAACATAAGAACCCAAAGAAGCCACCTCAGCACCATCAGGGGCGCCTGGCGCAGGTATGTCCGTATCATCTCCACAGGACACAAAACCGAGCATTATGGCCAAGCAAAGAAATATTGAAAAATGTATTGTTTTCATTTAATTTTGTGTTTTAGAAGCTTAGAAGAGCTAAACGATCCCTAATCAATAACCTGGATTCTGATCCTCTCTTGAAATACCGACATTATTGTCAATCTCATCCTGAGGAATTGGTCGATACCATTTTATTTCACCCTGAGCATTACTCATTTTTGCAACAGTATTCATGAACCGACTGAATTCAAGATTATATCTTACGAGCTGTTTGGTACGACGGAGGTCAAAATAACGAGTACGTTCTGCATAACATTCCCTTGCCCTCTCGTCAAGGATAAGATCAAGGGGAACTAACACAAAACTACCATTGATTGCATATGGAGCCTTATAGGCGGAGAATGATGCAAGTTCCTTCACACCGGCCCTCTTCCTGACAGCATTAATCATTGCAAGAGATGAAGCCTCGTCGTTTGCAAGCAGATAAGCCTCGGCAGCCACCAGATACATCTCACTGACATGCAAAAGAGGAATATCCCGATAACACTGGCTACCAGTCACTGCACCGCAGTTTGGATCGTCATATTTCGATACACAGGTTCCATTGTTGGCAGATTCCCTAATGAAATCGTCATATGCAACTGTTTCCTTTTTCGGCATAGAACCATCTTCATTGAACGACCATTTAGTGACATCAGAGCCGGTAATAATGGCCGCGAACGGTTCATTAACACCGTAGGTATTCTCATCAAATTTTTTCGCCTGACCATTTGCCACTATTTTCCTAATGTCTGCTTCTGCTTCTGCTGTAGTCGTACCTGGCGCATAGAACTTAAGAGCTATAGGAAGTTCAAGTTGTTGTTCTGGAGTCATGTTATACCAAGCCATATAGCCTTTACTCCAATCAGCATCTCCACCGTTTGCGGCACGGGGTGCATTATAGAACGTAGTCATGAATGTACCCTCGAATCGCTCGTCACCTTTCTCAAAAAGACTGGCAGACTTAGCAGACATGACATTTGTACCTCCAGACCCGGTGCCTTTAAGCCCCGACTGAGTACAATTGCCGTAATACGCAATGTAATTATTCATCATGGAGTTTCCTCCGGTATTTTTATTACCGGGATATCCATTGCGATCCCACTGAGCTGAGAATATTTCTTCGGCATTACCTTCGTTATCCCATGCCCATTTTTTTGCAAATGGCATAGTGAGTTCAATTCCCATAATGGCTTTTTTTGCCCAGTCTGCAGCTTCTTTGAAACGAGCTGTATTGTTCACGCTATAAGTGCCTCCTGCAGCATCCTTGAGATCCGTATCAAGATCCCAAGCTGCAGCCAAAGCAATCTTTGCTGCTATTGCTGCAACTGCTTGCTTACTTGCACCTCCCTTATGATCCTGATCTGGAAGATTTGAATTTTCATAAAGATCCTTGCACTCATTTAGCATGATTTCATAAAGATCGGGAAGGGGTGTCCTAGGGTAATCGCGATCAGGCGTATTTATATATTGGTCAGAATATGGTACGGCACCAAACTGCTGAGTCATGTAGTAATAGCCAAATACGCGCAAGAATCGGCCCTCGGCTTCAAGTTTCTTATTGTCTCCCGCAAATCGGATGAGACAGTTTGCCTTATTTATCAATCCCATCACATTGCTGTAATAACTCTTAACGGTACCGTTGTCAGGTGTCACCTGAAACATGGAGAATGTACCGTCATCAGAAGCTCGGGGATTAATATATAGGTCTGCCGCCTGGTCCAGCATCTCTATCTGCGTAGCGATATATCGAACAGCATCATAAGCTACCGGCCTAATCTGATCAGGATGTTGGGAAAAGTATTCCTCGTATGACTCGCCACCATTGGAAAGATTGCGAGGATCAAGAAGGTCAGAGCATCCAGCCAGAAGTAAAGCGATACTTGCTCCAAATATAGAATATTTAATATTTTTCATACTGATGTTCAAAATTTAGAAAGTGATATTAGCTCCAAACTCATAAGTTATAGTGCTCGGGCCATCATTCTTGCCAGCAGCATCCGCCCATTCTGGGTCAAAACCCTTATATTTTGACCAAACAAATGGGTTAGAAATATTCACATAGAGACGAAGTTTACTGCAACCGATTTTCTCAATGATCTGACGGGAGAACTCGTAGCCGAGCGATACATGCTGAACCTTCCAGAAAGAAGCATCAACGACCTGACGCGCACAGAATTTCGTGTCTGTACTAAGACCGAAGTAAGAACCGGCCGGGCCAAGACCATCGTTTCCACCAGCGTTTACAAGTGGCCAACTTCCATAGTGGGTTTGAGTTTGATATACTGGGTTGATAAGCGTACCATCAGCACGTATGCCCTCTGCATCTATTAGCATTCCGGCAGGTATATAATTATCCATTGCAACTTTTCCACGACCACGATCGTGCCAGTCGAAAGAATCTCCGGCCATAAACGGAGAAGCAACTGTGTATCCCTGCTTTGTATAGATAGAAAATCCAAAATCTATAGAGCCTCCTTTCTTAGGAAGTCTATAAGAAAGATTGGAAGTAAAAGCACCTGTGATTTTTGGATTGCCATTATGAACAACACGGTCTTCATCATTCCACTTACCATCACCATTAACATCTCGGATAATAGAATGACCTTCAGTCTGGCCGTAACAAGCATAATAATAATCACATTCTCTAACAGTCTCTCCTGGAGTGAAACCTTTTTCAATAGCAATCGGATGATTCGGAACAGTCATATTTCTATCTGAAACTATTCCGTCCCATGCATACGCATATACATTTGTGACCGGTTTTCCTACAAAAAGACAGCCGGACGCGTTTCCTCCGATAATTTGATCCGATACGCCGTTGATCTGAAGCACTTTATTATCATTGTGAGCGAGATTCAAAGAAGTGGTCCAAGTCCAATCACGTGTATCAATATTAGTTGTGGTGATAGAGAATTCAATACCGGTATTTCTTACAGATCCAACATTTGTGGTCATTGTAGCGCCTCCAGTCTCCAAAGGAAGACCTACGTTATACAGAAGATTCTTTGACTTCTTTGTATACCACTCCAACGAACCAACGATTCTATTATTGAGGAAACCATAGTCCAAACCAATGTTGAACTCATGCGAAGTTTCCCATGTAATATTTTCGTCAACAATGCCGGAGGGATAAAAACCATCAATATAAGTGCCACCAAAAGGATAGAAACTGGAAGAATTTACACCTATAACTGTTGCATAATTCCCAATACCTCGGTTATTACCTGTTACACCATAACTTACACGAAGCTTGAGATTATTTAGCCACCATTTCTGGAGGAATTCTTCCTCCGCGATATTCCAACCCAAAGCTGCTGATGGGAAACATCCCCATTTATTACCTTTTGCAAACTTAGATGAACCATCCCAACGGACCGTACCAGTAATCATATAACGATTCTTCCAGGAATAGTTCGCACGAAACGCAACAGACTCCATTGAAGACTCAGAGAAACTTGAAGCAACTGTCGCCTCTCCTTTTGTACCTGTCGCCATATTCCACCAAGCAGTAGACTCAATAGGATTGACAGCCGTCTGAGTATAGTTTTCTGAATTACTCTTTTCTGCTGAATAAAGAGCCATTGCATTGATCGAGTGATCACCAAAAGAACGGGTGTAATTCAAGACATTATCCCAAGTCCAGCCATATCCAGTATTATTTTTTACAGTAGCATTTCTAACTTCATTGTCTACCCATGTCTTACCAGTGGCGGGATTTGTATAACCCACATATTCACCATCACGGTATGCACTGTAAGTAGGAGAAATAGTAGTCTTAAACGTCAGACCCTGAATTATATTGAACTGTGCATAAATGTTACCAAGCAATCTATAGGATTTACGCTTATGCGTAGAATTCTTCATTCGATCCAAAGGATTGATAAAGTCAGAGAACTGATTAGCATTAGTACCCAAAGTTGTCTTATTTCCAGGGAAATGGTTAGTGTTGCCATCTTCATCAAAAGGGATCATGAAAGGATTAACTCGATACGCTTGAGAAATCGCGTCGTCGTCAGCATAAGAATTGTTGATCTGAGCAATGTTGAAGTTGAAACCTGCACTAATCACCTTATTGATCTTTGCATCGACACTACCTTTAAATGAGTAAGTACCTTTACTATCCCCCTTGTAGAGGCCCTGCACGTTCTCATAGCCTATGCCAAAGTGATAGTTGATATTTTCGCCTGCTCCGGATACAGAGACATAATGGTTTTGCTGATGACCATCCTGAGTAACCAAACCGGGCCAATAATAAGTAGCATCATTAGCAAGCATTTCCTTCATGACATATGGAGATTCAAGATCCCCTTCAGTCGCCTGTAGTAGAGCTTGTCCTAAACCCATAGAGGAAGAAAGAATACCAAATTGAGTCTGAGGAAGATACGCATCTACACCGCCTATAGGTTGAGTAAATTTCTGGAAACGATAACGATACCACTGCTGGCCATCCATAAAGTCAGGCATACGAGTAGCATGACTGATACCATAGTATCCATCGTATGATATTTTCGCCTTAGTTCCTTTATTCACATTGGCACCACTTTTTGTCGTAACTATGACTACACCTGCGGTAGCACGCGAACCATAAATAGCAGTAGATGATGCATCCTTTAGAATGTCAATACGTTCTATGTCCTGAGGGTTAAGGAATGAGATATCGCTTGTTTGGACTCCATCTACAACGTAAAGAGGAGTCACGCTTGAATTGATTGAAGACTTGCCTCGTATTTCTATTTCTATGCCACCGTTGGTACGTCCTGACTGCTTTGTAATGCTTACACCTGGCACTGAACCCTGAAGACTTTCCAAAATAGAAGCAGAGCCCTTGGCGTTAAGCTGTTCCGTATTAACTGTCGACACAGAACCGGTAAGGTCTGATTTCTTCATCTGTCCATAGCCGACTACCACAAGCTCGTCAAGAGCCTTGGAATCTTCGCTCATCTTGACATCAATGCGTGTACGACCCTTGACTTCAACAGTCTGCTGGGCGTAGCCGATGTATGAGAAGACAAGCTTCCCTTTCGAAGGCACATTCTTTAATTCATAATTGCCGTCAAGGTCGGTCGCGGTACCGTTGGATGAACCATCAACCATAACGGTAACGCCGATAAGGGGTTCGCCTTGGTCATCGAGTACCGTACCAGATACGTCGATATTTTGTGCGAACGCAGGAATCGCCATTAGCATGGCGATCAAGGTCAGGAGGGTCTTTCCAAGGAAGCTCCGGCCCTTTTCTCGTTTCGATGTTAGTTTAATTTTGGTCATAATACATGTTATGATGTTGATTATTATTGCCTACGAATCAATTAATTAAAAAATCGCTTATATACTGATTAGAATCTATTTTCTCTTAGTTTTATTTCGATTTTTAGGTTAATTTTATAGGTTTAGCACGCAAAATTAAGGAATCTTTACAAAACTTCCAAAAAATCTTCCCATTTTTTTTGTTTTTTTTCATTTTTAACATTTATTCCACCACCTTATCTTGCATATCCCGAATAATCTCATTAACTTTGTATGCTGTATAATCACTCCTTATTAATATAATAACTTAAACCATACATCATGAAGAAATCTTTACTCTTGGCAGGTGCGCTTGCACTATGCACTCCCCTCTTCGCTGAGGAAACGGCACCGGCTTTTCCCGGAGCGGAAGGTCACGGCAGATTCGTCACCGGCGGTCGTGGCGGACAAATCGTTCATGTGACCAATCTTGATGACAGCGGCGAAGGATCTCTGCGTTGGGCTCTTGATCAGAGCGGCCCCAAGACAATCGTATTTGACGTCAGCGGATACATCGATCTCAAAAGCCAGCTAAATGTAACATCAAACACAACTATCGCGGGACAGACGGCACCCGATGGTGGCATCACTCTGAGATATTATACGCTCTATTTTGGTAATTGCGACAATGTTATAGTCCGCTTCATCCGTAGCCGCCGTTCACAGGTGAAAGATGTCAACGACGGTGCCGACGCCACTTGGGGACGTCGTAAAAAGAATATCATACTCGACCACTGCTCTTTCTCTTGGAGCATTGACGAAGTGGCTTCATTCTATGACAATCGCAATTTCACCATGCAGTGGTGTACGATCGGCGAAGGCCTCGCAAACCCCGGTCACTCCAAAGGAGCTCACAGCTATGGCGGCATTTGGGGTGGAAAGGAAGCATCTTTTCATCATAACTATTTGACCCACATCCAGAACCGCGCACCTCGTTTCAATGGTGCTCGTTACGAATGGGACGGTTGGGATAAAACTAAATATGAGAACACAGTCGATGCGGAGCGCGTTGACTTCCGCAATAACGTGTTATACAACTGGGGTAACGGCAACGGAAGCTACGGAGGCCCCGGCGGTGGCTATATCAACATTGTCAACAATTACTATAAGGCTGGTCCCGGCACAAAAAACAAGACAAATGTAACCCAAGTATCAGTCGGCAATGAAGGCAACTCCACCAACGTAGCCCTACGCGGTCTCTGCTCTCGATATTATATTGATGGCAACTACGTGACTGCCGCTTCAGAACCTGAAAATTACGACTGGAAAGGAGTAAAATATGATAGCGGACTTAAGACAGTTGACGGTGTAAGATATATGCCGGATCCCAACCATAAATTCGGGGAAAACGCTAATTACGTGGATATTGACGGGAAAGACTATCTTTGCGTAAAGCTCGAAGAACCAATTGATGCCGGAATAATCACTACTCAATCTGCCGAAATGGTCTATGATAAGGTGCTCAACTATTGCGGTGCTTCCCTCTATCGAGACGCTGTCGATGCCCGATATATGGAAGAGGCTCGCACCGGCACAGTAACCTATCATGGCAAGGAGGCTTATGTGGACAAAAACGGCAAGAAATATCCTACCTCCAATACAGAAGGAATCCTCGATTTCATCAACGACCCTAACGGCGAAGAGAATCCAAACACTGCAAGTTTCCCACCGCTCAAAAGCGTAAACCGTCCTGACAATTTCGATACAGACCGTGACGGAATGCCCGATGAATGGGAAATTGCAAACGGACTTAACCCAGACTCCCCTGATGACGCAAACACCTACACTGTAGATGCCAAGGGTATCTATACCAATGTGGAAGTTTATCTTAATCAGCTCGTGGAAGACATTATGAAGGGTGGAAACGCAGATGCGCTTTCTGCTGTAGATGAGTATTATCCTGAATGTGTACGCATGAGTGGAGTAGAAAGTATCGAAGCTGCAAAGGGTGATGTTGTGGCAATAGAATACTATGACCTAAATGGCATACGCCTCGCTGAGCCAGCTCAGGGAATAAGCATCCGCCGCATCGTATTCGCTAACGGAACTTCAGAAACAGACAAAGTAATCAAGAGATGAGTCTTAAAAAATTAATAATGGCGGCAGCTGCTTCAGCTGTCGTCATCATTCCTTCGTACGCGGAAGATGCTTTTCTCCCCTCTTTCCCGGGAGCAGAAGGGTTCGGTGCTATCACTACCGGTGGACGGGGAGGTAAAGTCATCCATGTCACCAACCTTGACGATAGCGGAGAGGGCTCTTTCCGCTGGGCTTGCAGCCAAAGCGGAGCTCGCACTATCGTATTCGATGTAAGTGGCACTATCCATCTTAAATCTGAATTAAAACTTAAGAATGGCAATCTCACTATTGCCGGCCAGACTGCTCCCGGCGACGGTATTTGCATTGCCGACTACCCATTCGTAATCAGCGCACCAAACGTAATCATACGTTTCATGCGCTTCCGACTCGGCAACGAGGCTCTGAAAACCAACAACAAAGCTCACGAAGGTGACGGACTCGGAGGCATGGACGGACAGAAAATCATGATCGACCACTGCTCCGTAAGCTGGAGCATCGATGAATGCCTTTCTGTATACGGTTCGAAGAATATTACCGTACAATGGTGTATGGTGACTCAAAGCCTCGTCAACTCAGGCCATAGTAAAGGCGCACACGGATATGGAGGAAATTGGGGAGGTGCAGGTGCTTCCTACCACCATAATCTCCTGGCCCACCATGGATCTCGCACTCCACGCCTTGGTCCGCGCCCCGGCACTCAGCTTGATGAGCGAATGGATCTGCGCAACAACGTAATATACAACTACGCTGGAGAAGGTTGCTACGGAGGGGAGGCAATGACCGTTAATATAGTAAACAACTATTACAAGCCCGGTCCCGCTACAGACGCTATCAACGAAGGCAAACAAAAGCGTATGGCAAAACCAGGTATCCGCACATTCGACTACTGTATAAAAGAGGATAACCTCAAGACTACTGCCAAAAATTACAATAAGGTGAAAGGAACAAATCTCACTACTTGTAAATTGACTGTAGACAAAGCAGACAAGGGGTATCTGACTTTTGAAGGTGATGAAAATAAATATGAGATAGACATCGAAACCCGCACGATTACAGTTGATGGACAGAGCGTCGCTGTCTCTACCAACGACTGGGGTAAGACACTACACAAGTGGGGTAGCTACTATATCGAAGGCAATGTCAACTCTAAACATGCTGATGTTTCTGCCGACAACTGGACTCTCGGCCTCTTCAATCAGATCGACAAGGGTCAAAAAGTAGATTATCACAATGCCACTGAAGAAGAACTTCGTGCCTTCGTCCCCATGGAATTTGCAGCTGTCACCACCCACACTGCAGAGCAAGCATTCGATCGAGTGCTTCAATATGCAGGTGCTTCACTCAGCCGCGATGAATATGACGAAATGATGGTTGCCGACACCCGTGATGGCGTCGCAAGCTGCATCGTAAAAGGCATTGGCAAAGGTCTGATCAATAGTCAAGACGATATCACATATGCTGATGGTTCTACGGGATTCCCTAACCTAAACTCTCTGGAAGCTCTTGCTGACACTGATGGTGATGGAATGCCCGACGAATGGGAAATAGCTAATGCCTTGAACCCCAACGATCCCGAAGATGGTCCGGCAACTGCTGAAAATGGTTACACAAATCTTGAGAATTACCTCAATAGCCTGGTTGCCCACATTGTAGAAGGGGGCAACGAAGGGGGCATTCTTCTCGATGGGAAACAAGAATTCGGCACCGGAGTTGAGGAAATTATTGGCAATTCAGCTGCTGACGGACGCTCTTTCAATCTCCAAGGTATCGAAGTAGACTCAGCCACCAAAGGAATCATCATCCAAAACGGCAAAAAAGTCCTTAAATAATCCATGTTTAGTAGCAGAGCACTCTCCGAATGCGTCTCCACGCAACATGTGATTATTACCAATTTAAAGGCTTTTCCTACCATTATCCCCGATTCGAAACATATAGACTTTTAGAATTGTTATTATTAAGGCGGTTTCCCTGTGGAAGCCGCCTTTTAAACCTATAATATTATGGAAATAATCAAAGATAAAGAATTCGGTGGAGAACGCCCATTATTTGAATCACACAACCTCCGCCTGGAAAATGTAGTGATCCGCGCAGGAGAATCAGCCATCAAGGAATGCAGCAATATAGAAGCTATCAACTGCACATTCGAAGGGAATTACCCCTTCTGGCACGTACATCATTTTTTGATAGACCATTGCTACTTCGCAATAGGTGGACGCTCTGCTCTTTGGTATAGCGACCACCTCAAAATGAAAGATACTATCATTGATGCCCCTAAGATGTTCCGTGAGATGTATGATCTCGACATCGAAAATGTGGTGATGAACGATGCAGATGAAGTATTCTGGCGCTGCAAAGATATCAAAATTAAGAATCTCAAGCTTCATGATGGAACATATCCATTTATGTTTAGCGAAAACATAGAAGTCGATGGGTTGGAATCTGACAGTAAATACGTATTCCAATATGTAAAGAACGTCGTGATCCGCAATGCGAAGATCACAACGAAGGATGCTTTCTGGGAAGTAGAGAATGTCACTATCTACGATTCCGAACTCAACGGTGAGTATCTCGGTTGGCATTCCAAGAATCTTCGCCTCGTCAACTGCCATATCACAGGCGAGCAACCACTCTGCTACGCCGACAATCTGACTCTTGAGAATTGCACATTCGGCCCAGACTGCGACCGTGCTTTCGAATATTCGAATGTCAACGCCTTAATTTCCGGAAAAATCACCAATATCAAGAACCCAACTTCAGGCCATATCGTTGCAGATGAGATAGGTAGCGTGACAATCGACAAGAACATCAAGGCTCCCGCCGACTGCAAAATAGAGCTGAAAAATGGCGAAAAAATTATCTACGATTAAATACACTTCCAGTTTTTTACTGGTTCCGGGTTTAGCCGGAACTCTCCACCTAAACTTAGGGATATGAAATACGATTTCGACACCATAACCTCTCGCCGTGGCACTCTCTCCTATAAGTGGGACAGTGCCCCCGAGGGAGTTCTGCCCATGTGGGTTGCCGACATGGACTTCAAGACGGCCCCCGCAATAATAGAAGCTCTTCGTAAGAGAGTCGACAATGGTATCTTTGGATATACACGCGTTCCTGATGAATATTATGACGCAGTCACATCATGGTTCAGCAGAAAACATGGCTGGCAGATCGACCGAGACATGATGATTTATACCTCTGGCGTAGTCCCTGCTATCTCCGCCATTATAAAAGCTCTTGCAAAACCAGGTGAAAAGGTGATAGTGCAAACTCCTGTCTACAACTGCTTCTTCTCCTCAATCCGTAATAATGGATGCGTGATAATGGAAAGTCCACTTGTAAAAAATGGAGATACCTACGACATAGACTTCGACCGATTGGAGAAGGATGCCTCTAATCCTGAAGCGACCCTTATGCTTCTATGCAATCCTCATAACCCTGCAGGTAGAGTATGGAGCCGCGATGAGCTAAGCCGAATAGCAGATATATGCGCCCGCAATGGAGTAACCGTTATTTCTGACGAAATACACTGCGAGTTCGTCTTCGACGGATATCACTACACTCCATTTGCGAATGTTGCAAAGGCTACTGGTTGCAAAGCAATAGTTTGCGTATCTCCAAGCAAGGCGTTCAATATTGCCGGACTCCAGATTGCCAATATCGTGGCTCCCGATGAAGATACACGCGCTCGCATTGACAAGGCGATAAATATCAATGAGGTATGCGATGTGAATCCTTTCGGAGTGATCGCTACAATAGCGGCATATAATGAAGGTGAGGAATGGCTCTCTCAGCTCCTTGAATACATCAAGGGTAATTATGAATATATGAAGGAGTTTTGCGAAAATAATCTCCCGGAATTCCCTATAGCAAAACTTGAAGCTACCTACCTTGTCTGGATGGATTGCACGGCATTAGGATTAAAGTCAGAGCCCCTTGAGGAGAAACTCATCGAAGATGTCAATCTCTGGCTCAATGCCGGCACAATGTACGGCACAGTCGACGGCGAAGGCTATATGCGCTGGAACATTGCTTGCCCCCGCTCTGTCCTTGATGATGGCCTCCACCGCTTCCTTCGCTTCGCAAAGAAAACCAAAGCTTCTATAAATTAGTCCAATTAGACTAATTAGTCTAATTAGACCAATGCTCCCCAATTCCAACCTTGACAACTCCTATGCAAACTGCATCCCCCATTGAAGCCTCGAAGCGCCACATTATCCTCGACGCGCTACGGGGCTTTGCCCTTTTGGGCATTTGCATGGCAAACTTTCCGGAATTTTCCCTCTATTCATTTCTCCCCGCAGAAGCGGCAACTGCCATGCCCACCTCCATTTGGGATTACATAACTAAATACTTTCTCAGTATATTCATCGATGGAAAGTTCTACACCATATTCTCCCTGCTTTTCGGCATCGGTTTTTCCATAATAATATCCAATGTCACGAAAAGAGGAGGCAACGCCTACGTCATTTTCTACCGCCGTATGTTTGTGCTACTTATAATTGGATTCCTGCATCTTATGTATATCTGGAGTGGCGACATTCTGATGCTCTATGCCCTCATGGGGATGATTCTCCCCTTATTTATTAAGGTGTCAGATAAAGTCTTGCTTTGGACAGCCGGAATTCTGCTTTTCCTTCCCGTCATCCTCGACTTCGCTTTGGAAGCAATGGGAGTATCCCTGTCTGCTCCAATAGTCGACTGGCAATGGCGCGAATGCGCCAAGGTAGGAATCACCGAGGATAATTTTGCATATTGGCTGCGCGACGCTCATTCATATCGGGAAGTTTTTGACTTCCTCATACAAGGTGCTATCGTAAGAATCCAGGAATTCGTAGATGGCCACCGATGGTTTAAGGTATTGGGTCTCTTCATGATCGGACTCTACATCGGACGCCACCGCCTATATGCCGACCTTGAGAATAGAAAAGACATGCTTCGCAAAGTGGCAACTTGGGGACTGACAATAGGACTCCCCCTATCTTGTGTATATGCATGGGATTCCATGTCAGGACATCCCTTTGGAAACGGATCCCACAGTCTTATATACTTCCTAAGCGTATATCTTACTGCTTTCGGATATATTGGTGCGATAGGTTTGCTTTATCTGAAGAATAAAGACGCAGTTTGCTGGAAGATTCTCGCCTACCCGGGCAGAATGGCACTGACAAACTACATAGGCCAGTCACTCTTAGGAATGCTTATCTACTACGGTACCGGATTTGGTTTCGGAGCCAACACAGGCCTAATATATGTCGAACTCACTGTACTGTGTGTATTCACATTCCAAATATGCTTCAGCGCCCTTTGGCTCCGCTACTTCCGCTTCGGTCCTCTCGAATGGATCTGGCGCTGCCTCACCTACCTACGCCTCTTCCCAATTTATCATACGAAATGAACTTGACACAATTCGGATCCAAACGACTGAAGTGCTCGGTCAATTTTTTCAACAGTACGAGGTGATGGATGTCGATGTCCGGTGATATAGTGTGAAAGCTGACCTTGAGCTACCCCTGTAATACGTGATAAACCAGCAAGAGTAAGCTTGCCACTATAATATTCAAGAAATGACGCTATATCAAAGGCAAATTCAAATTGAAGACCTGCTATTTCGTCAGGGAAATCAACTCGAAAGGCATCTACCACCGCCAAAAAATCTTCACGCGCTTCTTTTGCTGTAGTTCCTTCGCCTATGGCATCAAAATGGAGATTATTATCATCAGGCATATAAGCACTATACATGCCATCTTTAGCCCTCTCTATAAATACCCTTATAGTTTTCATGTCATTTGATTTTTTAGTTTTTCTTTTCGAGACCTGCTGCACGAAGAATTGATTTAAGAGTTCCTGTAGCTACTTCATTCATTCCATGGTTGCTTGTAGTGAATTTAATTCCGGTTTTCGGATTCAACCATAATGGATGCCCAGCCCTTTGCTCATCTAATTCTATCATTCCAGCCTTCTAAGAATCTTATGAAGTTCCTTGTATTTCATATGAGGTCTTTGATTAATAACGACACAAAGTTAATGATATTAATTCTAATATCAAAATAAAATTTCAAAATTTCCGATTTTTATATGCAAGTTTTTCATAGTGTCCTCATTTATGATTCAGAAGATCGATCTAAGTACCCTTAAACGAACAATCAATTATGAAAAAATCTATAATTGCAGGAATAGCATGTCTATGTCTTCTTTCCGCTTGTTCAAACGAAGCGGATATCCCCGAATACAACGACATCAAAAATAATCCCGTAAAAGCAATATGGCCTGAAAATCCACTCAAAGTGGTAGGAGAAAGCAATGTTCTGAAAGCAAATGAATTTGCCACAGAACTCTTCAAGAAAGCGTATGCAAAAGAAAACGAGAATGCCTGCATATCGCCTACAAGCGTATTCCTCACATTAGCCATGATGGCAAATGGCGACGAAGGCGATAGCCGCGACGAAATCCTGAATCTCCTCGGATATGGCGACGGCTCCCCTATCCCAACCATCTACAAAGACCACCCCTGCACCTTCAACCTCAACCTCGGCATCCGCTTCACCCTCAACCCCTAACCATCAAAACCCTATTAAATTATTTAAGTTTAGTATACTCAATTTTCTTAAGCTCCAATCCTTTAGCGCAGGAACTGCGCTTATTCTCTGCGTTCTCCGGGCGATGCGAAGCAGCCCGTATCCATTGCGAGCTTGCCAAAACCGAGTCGCGAAGCATCCCAAAGCATTGAAACTCTGCGCCTCTGCGGCCTCTGCGTGAGATTCTGAGAACTCGTGAAAGTTGAGTTAAATTATTCAAAAATCAAAATTACAAAAATTACATAGGGGGATATTGTCCCGAGAATGTGTCTGCAGCCGACATAGATGCATCCCCTGTCTTCAGCCCCTTCGAAAGCCAGTGCACTCGCCATTCACTGCGTCCGTGATTAAACGACTCAGGCATCTCATAGCCGTATGCTTTCTTCTGCAAATAGTCATCTCCAATCTTTGATGCCGCATTGATAGCATTCTCAATATCGCCCGGTTCGATCGACCCGAACATTTCATTATCAGTATGTCCCCATACTCCAGCATAATAATCAGCTTGGAGCTCAAGGCATACACTTATCTTGTTGGCCTCCTTCTCTGGAAGTCGCGACATGGCTGAGTGTGCTTTGTTAAGAGTGCCAAGTAGATTCTGCACATGATGTCCCACCTCATGTGCTATGACATAAGCATAGCAGAAATCTCCGGATGCTCCGATCTGGCTTTGCATTGTCTTGAAGAAGTCAAGGTCGATATATACTGTCTCGTCTGCAGAGCAATAAAATGGGCCTGTCTGAGCTGTACCCTGTCCGCACCCTGTCTGGATCGAACCGCTATAAATCACCATCTGCGGAGCTTTGTATTCTCCCCACCCTTGCTCGCGGAATACCTTCGTCCATACGTCTTCGGTTCCGGCAAGTACTTTCGAAGAAAGATCATAAAGTCGTTGGTCTTCGGCATCAAGTTGTACGGCCTGTTGTGTTTGCGTTCCCCCTTCCTGCTGCATGGCACTGAAGACTGTCTGCGCTACATCGCCTACGCTGCCTCCTGACATTAGCGTGATAACTGCTGCAATTATAACACCAATAATACCTCCTCCAATACCGATCGCCTTTCCCGACATTCCACGGCGGTCTTGAATATTACCGCTCTGTCTTCTTCCGTCAAGTCTCATATTTCTTTGTTATTTTTAAAGTGCAAAATTACAAAAATTTCCCTATTCCACAAATTAATCCGCACATATACATATACTTTCTTATCTTAATTTTTACTTATTATCCCGTTTAATGCTATTATATCGATTTTTTTTATAAATTTGCATTCCAGATTCAATAACAAAATAACATACCAATGAAAAAACTAACCATCGCACTGATGTCGGGTATCATCCTGACAGGATGTGGACAGAACAGCGGCTCAAGCTCAAGCAGCAAAGCTATCCCATCTGACAATGACATCGAAAAGAGAGTGAAGGAAATCGTGGGCAAAATGTCGCTCGACGACAAGATTGGCCAGATGTGTGAGATCGAAATCGGACAGCTCACAGACTACAAGGCTACCGGAGAAAACGGCAAGTTTACTCTCGATGCTGCCAAAATGCAGGAAGCTTTCGAGAAATATCGTGTAGGATCCGTCCTCAACACTCCACTTGGTGAAGCCCAGGATGTCGAGACATGGCACTATGTGATCGGCACAATTCAGGATGAATCAATGAAATATATTGGAATTCCTGACATATATGGAGTTGACCAAAATCACGGTACGACCTACACCACTGGCGGCACACTCTTCCCTCAGGAAATCAATATGGCTGCCTCTTTCAACCGCGACCTCGTGCGCGAAGGAGCTGCTATATGCGCTTACGAATCTCGCGCTGCTTCAATTCCATGGGTGTATAACCCGGTGATGGACCTCGGTCGCAATCCCGTATGGAGCCGCATGTGGGAAAGCTTCGGCGAAGATCCCTACATCAACGGAGCCATGGCAGTAGAGATGGTAAAAGGATATCAGGGCGACGACCCCAACCACGTTGGCCTTAACAATGTGGCTGCCTGCTTGAAACACTATATGGCATACGGTGTCCCCACCTCCGGCAAAGACCGCACTCCTGCTTCAATCAGCCCCATCGACCTCCGTGAAAAATTCTTCCAGCCCTATAAGATGGCGATTCAGGCTGGAGCCCTCTCAGTTATGGTCAACTCTGGTATTGTAAACGGCATTCCTTTCCACGCCAACCATGAGATGCTTACCGTATGGCTTAAGGAGCAACTCAACTGGGACGGTATGATCGTCACTGACTGGGCTGATATCCACAATATCTGGAAGCGCGACAAGGTTGCAGCTGACTATAAGGAGGCTATCATGATGGCTATCAATGCCGGTATCGATATGTCGATGACTCCCTACGATATGGAATTCTGTACTCTGCTTAAGGAACTCGTAGAGGAAGGCAAGGTCTCACAGGCTCGTATCGACGACGCTGCTGAACGTATCGTCCGCTTGAAACTCCGTCTCGGTCTCTTCGAGACTCCGACAATGAATCCTGCTGACTATCCCAACTTTGGCAGCGAAGAGCACGCACTCAAAGCTCTTGAACTCGCCGCTGAGAGTGAAATTCTCCTTAAGAACGAAGGAAATATACTCCCTCTTGCGCAAGGCAAGAAGATCCTCGTCACCGGTCCTAACGCCAACTCAATGCGTTCGCTCAACGGCGGTTGGAGCTATAAGTGGCAGGGAAGCGACGACCCGAAATTCCACGACCAGTATAACACTATCTACGAAGCCATGCGCCTCATTTACGGCGATGCCAACGTGAAACTCGAACAGGGTATGGACTACAATCCCGAGGTTTGGGAATCTGAAATCAACGTTCGCATACAGGCTGCCGTTGCTGCTGCCCGCAGTGTTGATGTGATCGTGGCTTGTGTCGGCGAAAACTCCTATTGCGAGACTCCGGGCAACACCAACGACCTTCATCTTTCCGCCA
>CAZGGB010000030.1:0-33054 GCA_964525115.1 uncultured Sangeribacter sp.
AGGAGTATCTTCTTGAACTGCTTATTGCTGCTAGATTTTGATGCGGTTGCCCTGGATTGTGGAATCTTTCTCTTGAGCCATTCAACGAAACTCAGGTGACAGTTCCCGATGACTTGGAGGTAACAAAAAATTTGTGGTCTTATAAGAGCGATTATTTAGGCTATGGCTGGCCTATCAACTTTGCACAGGGTGGGGAAGAAGTATATTTCCAGGGTCTCAGCGAAATGATGCCGGATGCATGGGTAAAAGCTACAGTGGAATATGACGACACGGAAGCCCATGTTTATATCGACCAGAATCAGTATGTAGGCATTTATGATGGCGCATTTGTCGTCACTAAATGTGCGAAAATTCTTTACGATGAGGAATTAGAAGAGGAGTATTTCGAAATGATGCCGGATGATTACAGATTTGAGCTCATTTGGGATTATGAGGAAGAAAAAATGGTCTTGAAAGATCCTTCTGTTGCGCTTCTTTTCAATAGGTCTATGAAAGAAGTCTATTATACTGATGAGCTTTTCGAGTTTGAACTTATCATGCAAGACTCTTATGATGGGACTCCTGCAAATCCATATAATCTCGTCTGCTATGACATGATGGAACAGTGGGGAGAAGCTATATTGGAATGTTATATCCCGGCATTGTCTACTGATGGCTATGTGCTTAAGACTGATGATTTGTATTATGTAATATATGTTGACGGTGAACCATTGACATTAGATGCTATTGACTACGAGCTTGAAGAGTCGATCGTGGAAATCCCTTGGTCGTTTGAAAATGATTGCTATACGATCATAAAGAATTATGGAAGCTGTCGCCACGCTGTCTACGTCTTTGTAGAAAGTCTATCTTCTATTGGAGTGCAGAGTGTATATAAGTATAATGGCGAAGAAACCCGAAGCGACATCATAACTCTTAATTTTAATGATCCTTCTGCTGTTGCTGCCGTTGGTGCAGGTAAGAAAGTTGTTAATGTTAAGTATTATGACGTTGCAGGTCGTGAAGTGACCAATACTGCAGGTGGGATGGTTATCAAACGTGTTGAATACAATGACGGCTCTGTAGCTTCCTTCAAGAATGTGATTCGCTAATTTTTACCTTCTTCCCCACAGTAGCTTCTCTCGAAGCGATGCCGCGAATGTGTCGTCATGGGGCGAAAGAAGATTTACCACGTAGGGAGCAGCCTTAAGTTCAAGGCTGCTTCCTTCTTTCATTGTCACACTATAGCCATCCACACTAAGTCTGTATGATCTGGTCCTTGATGACATCGTAAGTCGCAATATTGAACTTCCGGCAATGACAATCGGTCTTAGTGTCAAGGAGTGTGGGGAGATTGGGGCTAGAACCATGCAATCCACCTCCGGTTGAAGAATCGGACCCCCTACCGAAAGATTGTATGCAGTGCTTCCGGTTGCAGTTGACACAATCAGACCGTCTGCTCTATAGTCAGCGAGATAAAACCCATCCAGTTCGACGTTCACATTAATCATTGATGCTGAATCATCTCTCAGAATAGCTATTTCATTGAGAGCACAACAGAGAAAATCGGCCGGTATTCCTTTGCCGGAAACTTCAATAAGTTTCCGGGGTTCGATTTTTAATGATTTATCGCGTATGCCGTCAAGCAATCGCGGGGCATCATCAAGTGAGAAATGGGCAAGATAGCCCAAATTGCCAGTGTTAATACCGGCGATAGGTATTTCTGTTGATTCGAGACGACGTGCTGTGCGCAGAAATGTGCCGTCTCCTCCGAAGCTTATTGCAACTTCGGCATCCGGTATTCCGGAAAATATCGGTGGTATGAAATCGGGGTTCTCGCCAAATCGAGATAGATATGCTGCAAACTTTTCATGACACAAAAGGCCGAAGCCCCTCATACGGGCTTCGGCCATAAAATTCATTATCCCAGTCAGATTCTGATCCTGACGAGATTTTCCATACAGCGCTAATGTAATCTGTCTCATCGCCCTTATCGTATCTAAACATTAAGTAGTGCCTGTAGTTCAAGAAGTCTCTCTGTCGCTACAACTGCATCTGCATAATTATTACCTTCAGCTTCAGCTACCTCATATCCGTATCTCTCCAGATTATGTATGGCCGGAGTAGGATCATCGCATCTTAGGCGTAAAGTCACGCTGATGCTGAGGTTGTCTGCAGGCTGAGTCAGCAAGTCTACTACAGGGGCTCCTGCATCCTCACATGCATGGGTGAGGATGGATGCACTGTAGTCAGATGGCGAGCATATAAGCGTCACCAGACTGCAATCGTCGCGCTGTATGAGTGTTTCTTGTGTCGTCAATGTTACTTTTATTTTGGTGTTTTCAATGTTTTTCACTAACTTTGCCTTATATATCTACAAATATTGTGCCGAAATTGACAAATTAGTCCATTTCAAGTGTAATATTTTGATTTTCTTTCGTTATTTTATATATTATAACAATAGAAAAAGAAAAAATGACAAGACTTAGTGTCAATATTAATAAAGTTGCCACAATTCGCAACGCCAGGGGCGAGAACAACCCTGATCTTGTTCGCTTCGCTTTGACCTGCGAGAATGCCGGAGCTGACGGAATAACGGTGCATCCTCGTCCCGACGAGCGCCATATTCGGCGTGCAGATGTACCATTGCTTAAAGATGCCATATCTACAGAGCTTAATATCGAGGGATACCCGTCTGAAGATTTTATATCTCTTGTGTTGGAGACTAAGCCGGCGCAGGTGACTCTTGTCCCCGATGCTCCCGGTCAGCTGACCTCAAACCATGGATGGGATGTAATGGCAAACTCCGATATGCTGACGGTAATAATCAAGAGATTCAAAGATGCGGGTATCCGTGTTTCGTTGTTCGTGGATCCTGATTCTGTGCAGGTGCTTGAAGCAAAACTTGCGGGTGCTGATCGAGTGGAACTTTATACAAAGGAATATGCTGACAATTATGCAAAAAATCGAGAACATGCCATAGCTCCCTTTGTTGATGCTGCTACAGTGGCAAAGGTTTGTGGAATCGGATTAAATGCCGGACACGATCTCAGTCTTGAAAATCTCAAATATTTTCATGAGATGATTCCTTGGCTCGACGAAGTAAGCATTGGACATGCCCTGATCTGCGACGCCCTATACCTTGGCATTGAAGCTACTGTTAAAGCTTATCTTGATTGCCTTAAATAATTAATAATTGAATTTTTGGTCTGACTTGTCTGACAACTGATAACTGACAACTTAAATTATGGAAACCCTATCACTCTGGTCGCTCGTCATAGATGGCGGCTACATTATGATTCCCCTCGCTTTGATGCTCATTGTAAGCATCTATATCTTTGTGGAGCGCTGTCTCGCAATCTCTCGCGCAAGCAAGGAAGACAGCTCATTTATGCAGCGCATACGCGACTATGTGCATGAGGGCGACCTCGAAAGTGCCCGTCAACTTTGTAAAAAGACTGATACTCCATATGCCCGACTGATCTTAAAGGGTGTCACCAGAATCGGACGCCCAATGCAAGATGTGCTCGTGGCAATAGAAAACACCGGTAATATTGAGGTCGCTAAGCTTGGAAAAGGCTTTACTTGGCTATCGACAACCGCTGCTGGTGCTCCAATGCTTGGATTCCTTGGAACTGTCACAGGTATGATTGAGGCTTTCTACGCTCTCGCTATGGCAGGCACTGGTGCCAACATCATTGTGTTATCAAGCGGTATTTATCAGGCTCTTGTCACCACTGTGGCTGGTCTTATTGTTGGCATCCTTGCTCTTTTTGCCTATAATTTCCTCGTAAGCCGTGTCAATAGGGTGATGACAGGGTTGGAGACCAAGACTATGGAGTTTATGGACCTTCTTAACGAACCAGCCGCTTAATATCTTTAATCATGGCTTTAAAACGATCATTCCAGAGTCTTGACACATTCTCTATGTCGTCGATGACCGACGTGATATTCTTATTGCTTATCTTCTTTATGGTGACATCGACACTCATTTTCCCGGCTGCTATCGATGTCAATCTCCCTCAGAGTTCTGAACAAACTTCTAAGAAACCTCTAACAGAGGTGTATGTGGATTCTCTTTCACAATTCTTCATTGTCATGGATCGCACTGATTCTGTGCCAGGAAATTCTTCTCCAAGAGCTGTGACGCGCGACGAACTTATTGCTGCTCTGACTCTTATCCAGCAACAAGACTCTACTCGCGGCATAGCCCTTTATGCTGATGAAAAAGTGGAATATGGCAAGATTGTTGAGATTCTTGATATGGCAGCCAGACGCAAAATGAAGATGGTACTCGCCACAAAGGCACTTCAGGAAACGCCTTTAGATACTGACTCAAGGAAATGATCCACAGCTTGTCGACTATGAACAAATCTGAACGCAGAGATTCCATGATTGCTGCCTTCGCCACAATTCTGGCGATTGGTATTGTGCTTGCGTGGCTTCTGATTTCCACTCTGCATTACGACGAGAAAATGGCGGCTTCCTCTGAAAATCCTCAGCTCGAAGAAGATGAGATTTTCCTTGATCCGGAACTCTTGCTTGAAACTCATAAGAGTATAGGAGAGCCAGATGCAGTTTCCCACGATTCGCCAGCTCCAGAAATTAAAGGAGAATCGACTCCTGCTCCCGTGGAACAGCCTCATACCGTTGTCTCGGGTGAAAACACGGTTCCTTCTCCTGAGCAAACACTCATATCATCTAATGAAGAAAGCCCCGTGCAGACAGTAGCCCCCGACAAAAAGAAGGAGGATGAGAAGGTGGCCACATCAATGGCTGGAAAATTCAGTAGCAAACCGGGATCAGTGCAAGGTAAATTTGACTCTCCTGGAGGCAGCGATGGGGTAGGAAGTGGAGTCACTGGCAAGATGTCTGGCCGTCAATTTCTTGGATGTCCCCTCCCTGATGTGTCTCTTGCTCATAAGACTACCGTTACAGTCTCAATTACGGTTGATGCTGATGGAAAAGTATTGAGCGCAACAGCTTCCGGGGCTGCCACTCGTGAGATTCGTAAGAAATGCGAGCAGGCTGCAATGCAGGCTCGGTGGAGTGCAAAAAAAGGAGCCACATCTACTCGCGGCTCCCTGACATTTACGATTATCCCAAAGTAATATAATTAGACCTTAATTAATCAGATAGGCGCATACATGCCCTAACGGTAGCGACCCCTTTATCTCAAGGGGAATGCGCTTAGAGTCTTTTGATAGCCACGCATCAATATCATCGCTTGTCTTCTTGCCCCCCTTCGAGGTAAAGGTGAAGCGAATATGCCATGCTTCTTTTTTCGAGCCATCGCGCATCTTGATTGTTTTCTCACCAACTTTCCAAATTTTAACAGTTTCTTCATGAGTTCCTGAGAAAAGGGTAGCAGTGACTTTTTGTCCTATAGGAAGAGTCGCAGGATCGATGGTGCGTATCCAGTAAAATACGCTAAGCATGTCAAATGTATCCCCTGTGGCCGACATCTCAATATTTTCGGTTTTCGTCTCACCTTTCTTTTCTCGATATTTGATGGCCTTCCCGCTGACACTATTGCCCGAATATGAATATTCAATTACATCTTTGGCATATTTCCCCCCTTCATGTGCTACTTTGGTGTAGCTAAGAGGACGGAATTTACTTTTATCCATCACAGAAATCAGAGTATCGCGAACCCGAAACATGCCGTCGGCCCACGGCTTTGTCTTTCCAGTTAATTTGATATAATAATTCGGCCCACGGTTTTTCAACGATAGAGTAGCGTCACCTGAATCCTTGGTGATTAGTCCCCATTTATATGTAATTACATAATGAAGGGTCTCATCCGAAAATTTCGTTTCAGCTGCTACTCCCAAATTAGAGAAAATCACGCACAACAACGCGATATATGTCTTCATTATTCCTTTCATACTATATAAGACAATCAAACCTTCCAGATGTAAAATTCAATACTATTATCCGCTATATATTGTTCGTTAATCTGGTACCCAGGCTGACCCACGTGTAAATATCATTCCCGGATCCGTTAGTTCTGCCGCATCTAATGCATTCAGGTGTTTCCTCCATCCCACGCGTTCATGCTCTTTTGCTCCCGGTCCACTACATTTGTATTCTCCATATCGTGCAGTCTTCTCATTTTCTGTGTTTCCCCAATTGTGCCATCCATTCGGATTGATAGCCTCCGGAAGCTCACAATCAATGAAGAATGTAGAGGCGTAAGGACGCCATGTGCGTCCCAAGTGTACATCCTTGACATCAGGAGCAGTCGTCACTTTGCATTTGTGGAATACAAAACCTACTTTGTTCTCCTTTGGTGTAGAAGCAGCAGTAATGTATGAATCGCTTTTTGCATGTATATGGCAATTTCGGAAAAGAGCAGTCGCTGCCCCAAAGATGAAGTCTACAGTTCCTTCGATATAGCAATTGTCGAAAAGATCACGGCTATTGTGGCCCGTTGCATATAGTGTATCTTGGTTTCCTAATATATCGCAGTCGATCACGTGTATCTTATCACCCGTAGTGTGAAGTGCTACAGCTTGTCCTACGGGACCTGCCGTATTCTCCACCGTGAGATTCTTCAAAATGATGTTGTTGCCGTCAATACGCATCGTATAGCTCCCGGATGTCCCCAAGTTGTTGAGTTGAGCATAGTCTCCGTTGCTGATGACAGTCCCTTTCCTGCTTTCCCCTTCTATGGTAACGTTCTTCAGCGTATAGTTTAAGAGCACTTTCTCATTGTATACTCCATTCTTAATGAAAACCCTTACCGGTTCCTCAAAATCTCCTCGAAGTTTCTTCAGAGCCTCATTGATGGTCTTGTAGTCGCCGCTTCCATCTTGTGACACTACAATCGTTTTCACATATTGAGTATCATCTGCAGCCCATATCTGGACCATTGACATCACTATCATTAGCAATGCAATTATTTTTGTTTTCATAAGTCTTATAGTTTATTTGTCGTTGTTTAGTTTTTTGATTGTCTTCCGGAAGAATAAGTAATATAGTAGTGCCGCTGTAAAAAGCGCAAACGAGAAACTATAATATACTCCGACATTACCCATGTCAAGTCCCTTGGCGAGCCAAAACATCACCGGCACTCCTATCAGGATATATGCTATCAGCGTGACCCATAGAAATGGTCTTACATTACCTGTGCCTCTGAGACCATTGGCAAATGTAAGTTGGATGGCATCGCCATATTGGTAAATCACAAGTGGCAGTATCAGCATTCCTGCAGAAGCGAGCACCTCTTCATCTGGAGTGAAGAATCCTGTCAGCGTTTGTCCGCAGAAGAAAAACAATACCGAGGCTGCCGTGGCGAGTATGAGGTTGAGATGCAACCCTGCCAACGTGATGCGTCTGACTCCAGCCATGTCGCCAACTCCTGTATAGTTTGCCGAACGAATTGACACCGCTATTCCGAAACTCATAAATGTCATGAATCCTAATTGTGATATTGTGTTGATCACTTGGTATGCTGCCAACTGTATTTTACCAAACCAACCTGTCACGATAGCACCCAATGTCCAGAGTCCGCATTCTACTCCTGACTGTATCATGATGGGCCATGATGTACTCCATACAATCCTTCGGATATGCCCAACATGGCTCGAACCAATAGCTTCTTTCTTGTAGGGGCTATAGCGTCGCGTAGTCATGAAGACCACAAAGATGCCGATGGTAGAGAGCCAGCGTGCAGTCAGGGTTGAGATGCCGGCTCCATTTAATCCCATCTCCGGACATCCGAACTTACCAAAGATCAACATATAGTTACCTATTATGTTGACGACATTTGCCGAAAGAATGATCCACATAGGGGTAGCCGTGTCTGTCACCGCATTTGCAGTCTGTTGCGAGCAGTTGAAAAGTGCCATCGGGAATAGCGACGCAAGTATGATAAGGTAGTATTCGCGTATCAGCGGTAGAAGCTCTTCCGGTTGGCCAAAGCAGTCAAGGAAAAAATAAAGTATTCCCATCAGAAAGGTTAGGCCGATCGATAGGTATGCGTTCACCTGCAGACCGGCTCGTAGAGTGCGTCCGGCGGCTGCATGGTCGTCTCGACCGAAAAGCGCACCAATCAGCGGAGTGATGCCGGAGGCAAAACCAATCTGCATTACCACTGGAATCATAAACATTGAATTGACGAATGCAGCAGCCGCTAATTCATCAACTCCATAAGCTCCCACCATGGCAGTGTCGGCAAAAGCTACCGCTATAATCCCTATCTGTGTGGCCATCACTGGCATCCCCAGTCGGAACAGCGTTGCATACTCCTTGCTATAATTCATAATTTCAATAATTTTGAATGTAGAATTATTATTAATAGTCCTAAACTCTTAATTCAAAATCCTAAATCAAGCTTCGTAGAAGCGTCTCACATCCATCTTCAATTAAATCCAGAGCATTCTCAAAGCCCTCGGCTCCATCATAATAAGGATCCGGCACGCAGTCTGCCCAAGGATGCTGCGTGAAGAAATCAGCCATCTTGACGACCTTTTTCTCATCCTCCAGTGTGGGAGACATAGCACGCAGACGGTCATAATTGGAATCGTCCATTGCGACGATGATATCAAATCGGTCGAAATCAGACTCTTTCACTTGCCTTGACCGATGCGTAAGATTCAGTCCACGACGACGAGCATGTGCTTGCATTCTATTGTCGGGAAGATCTCCCGCATGTCCTCCATATAGTCCTGCTGAGTCAATCTCAAATCGCTTTGACACCCCTTGCTCTTCTACAAGCTTCTCCATAACTCCTTGAGCCGCTGGACTTCTGCAAATATTTCCGAGACAAACAAAGAGGATCTTTATATTTCCATCCGTAGATTTTGGAATATATTTTTCGGTTTTCATTTCATTTAGAATTAATTTGTCAGTAATAAATAAGATAGGTTAATTCATCTTAATTAGAGCCCATCTTGTAAAATATCAGGTCCGATTTAGTTATGCATCGGTATGCTCTATAACCATAAGCACCCAATAGTCCCAACACAGAGACCCTATTGGCTCTGAAATTTTATAATATGGGTTCTAAGTTTATGCAAAGTTACAAATTATTGATAAAGTATGAAAGTTTTTTCGTAATTTTGCAGTATGGAAAAGAGTCGGCAGAACATAGCCATTGAGCAGCGTCTCACCCAGCGTCTTACTCAGCAGCAGCTTCGCTATGTCAAGATGCTTGAGATGACTGCGCCCGAACTCGACGAGGAAGTTGAACGAGAGATGGAAGCAAATCCGGCTCTCGAAGCTGTAGATGGCGATTCATACCGTGACTCCGAATCATCCATTTCTCCATCACAGACTGAATGGAACTCAACGCGTCGCTCTGCAACTTCCGACGACTTCACGGAGATGCCCGTAGCTGATGTAGCTCCATCTCTCTACGACTCTTTGCTTTCTCAACTTGGTCAACTTCATCTTGATTCGGATGTTCTGACTGCCGCCCGCTTCATAGTAGGCAATCTCGACTCTAATGGTCGCCTCCAACGTGATCCCGCCTTTCTTGTCAATGATCTTACCTTCTCTGAAGGTATAGATCTCCCACAATCAGTAATGGACAAAGCTTTTGAAGTAGTCCGAACGCTCGAACCTCATGGAGTAGGTGCCATATCACTTGCTGACTGCCTATCCATACAGCTTGAATATCTTCCTCCTTCCCAGTCTCGCGACGACGCGCTCCGCATTCTCAACGAGCAATATGAGGCATTTTCCATGCTCCATACCCATCTTCTTGTCTCACGTCTCAGAATCTCCCAACAACGAGTGGATGCTGCCATAGACCTTATTAAAACGCTCAATCCAAAGCCTGGGGCTTCCGTCGATTCTGCATCTGAAGGAACTAATACAATAATTCCTGACGTCATCATTGATACATCCGGATCCGAACCTACTATTACGCTCAACAACCGCATCCCGGAATTACGTATCAGCGAGACTTTTTCTCAAGCTGAGACCGACATGAAAAAACGGATGGAGAAATTAAAAGACAATGCTGACAGAGAGTTTATCCTCAACCGCTATAACGATGCACGCGACTTCATTAGATCGCTTCAGCTACGCCAGCAGGCAATGTTATCGGTGGTCACCGCTATCGTCAAACTGCAGCGCGAGTATTTCGACACAGAAGACATCTATCGCCTTCGGCCGATGATGATTAAGGACATTGAGAAACTTACCGGCCAAGACGCTTCTGTCATCTCCCGCTGCACTGCCAATAAATATGCAGCTCTTCCCTGGGGCATCCTGCCATTGCGCTTCTTCTTCAGTGACACTGTTGGTGACAATTCAGGAGAAGAGGATACTGATGCTCTCACCAACCGCAAGATAGAAGCAGAAATTAAAAGGATAGTAGACGGGGAAGACAGAAAGCATCCACTTAGCGATGAAAGAATAACTAAAACACTCATTGATGAAGGTCTGAATATTAGCCGGCGTACCGTAGCTAAATATCGCGATCGGCTTGGCATACCTCCAGCACGCCTACGCAAGCAAATCTGATTTTTTTGTTAAGAAATTTTGCAAATTAAAAAATAATCTGTAATTTTGCATCGTAAAAAACGAATCTTATGGCAAAACCGATTGTTAACATAGCCCAGCAGCAACAACTCCAGCAGAACTTGAATTCCGTTCAGGTTCGCTTGTCTGTGTTCTCTCACTGCACCAGTCCGGTGATGAAGATTTGATGCAAGGCAAGCTAAGACATATAGAGAGGCTGGTTTCCCGATAGGGCGATTAGCCTCTCTTCCATTATTAACAACAAGAAATTACAGGTAATATAATTAATATATTTAGGTTATGAGCAAACTTAGATTTGACGTTGTGCAGGATGCCTTCAAGAAGAAGGCCCTCGACGTAGAAACCCCCGTAACTCGCCCTTCAGAATACTTCGGAGAGCTTGTCTTCAACCGCGACAAGATGCGCAAATATCTCAAGCCATCCACCTATGATGCCCTCGTAGCTTGCATCGAAGGAGATAAGGCTCTTGATCGCGACATCGCCGATCAGGTTGCAGAAGGCATGAAGGTATGGGCAATGGAACACGGTGTGACACACATCACTCACTGGTTTCAGCCCCTAACAGAAGGAACAGCCGAAAAACATGACTCCTTCATGGAATACGACGGCAAAGGTGGCATGATCGAGGAGTTCAACGGAAAATCACTCTTCCAGCAGGAACCAGATGCCTCCTCTTTCCCTAATGGCGGCATACGAGCCACATTCGAAGCCCGCGGATATACAGCTTGGGACCCAACTTCTCCGGTCTTTATTCAGGGAGATACCCTCTGCATCCCGACCGTATTCATTTCTTACACCGGAGAAGCCCTTGACTACAAGACACCTCTTAAACGCGCCTTAAAAGCCGTATGCGATGCAGCCACACCAATCTGCCAGATGTTTGACCCCAATGTAAAGAAAGTATACTCTTATCTTGGATGGGAACAGGAATACTTCCTTGTAGATGAAGATTTTTATGCTGCCCGTCCTGACCTTATGCTGACCGGACGCACACTCATGGGCCATGAGTCTTCAAAAAACCAGCAGCTCGACGACCATTATTTCGGAGCCATCCCCTCTCGCGTGGCTGCGTTCATGCGCGACATTGAAATTGCCGGATATCGTCTTGGAATTCCTTTGAAGACTCGCCACAATGAGGTGGCCCCCAACCAGTTTGAGCTTGCTCCTATCTATGGCGAGACCAACCTCTCCAACGACCAGAATCAGATGATCATGAATCTGATGAACGACATTGCCCGCAAGCACAAGTTTGTGCTCCTTCTCCACGAAAAGCCATTTGCCGGAATCAACGGTAGTGGTAAGCACAACAACTGGTCGCTCGGCACTGACACAGGAACACTCCTTCTTGCTCCCGGTAAGGATCCTCTGGGTAACCTCCAGTTTGTGACATTCTTTGTCAACGTCCTTATGGCAGTCCAGAAACATAATGCACTTCTTAAGGCTTCAATAGCAACTGCAACAAATGCTCACCGACTTGGTGCAAACGAGGCTCCTCCAGCCATCATTTCCTCCTTCCTTGGAAAGGCTATGACCGATGTTCTTCGCAAACTTCTTGAAATGCCGTCTGACACACCTATCGAGATTGCCGGCAAGAAAGGAGCTTCTGTTGGTCTTATCGAAATTCCTGAAATATTCGTAGACAATACCGATCGTAACCGTACCTCTCCTTTTGCCTTCACAGGAAACCGCTTTGAGTTCCGTGCCGTTGGTTCAAGCGCTAACTGCGCTGGTGCCATGACTACTCTCAATGCAGCTGTGGCCGATCAGTTGATGACCTTCAAGGCTGATGTGGATAAGGAAATAGCTGCCGGCAAACCGATGACTGTAGCCATTATGGATGTGCTTAAACCGATGATTGCAGAGGTTATCGACACTGTATGCTTCGACGGAAATGGATACACTGATGAATGGAAGGAGGAAGCAAAACGTCGTGGCCTCGACACTGAAATAAGTGTGCCTGAAATGATCAAAGAATTTACAAAACCTGAGGCTGTGGAGATGTTTACTCGTACAGGTGTCTACACAAAGGCAGAACTTGAGGCTCGCAACGAGGTGAAATGGGAGACTTATGTCAAAAAGGTTCAGATTGAGGCTCGTGTGCTCGGTAGAATGGCTATCAATCATATAATCCCGGCAGCTCTTGATTACAAGGCTAAGCTCTTGAATCTTATTACAAAGATCAAAGAAGTATATCCTGATAATTTCAAGGTTATGGCAAATACCGAAATGAAGCTTCTTGAAAAAGTGACAAAACTTGTCGAAGAAATTCAAGACCGAGTGTCAGCTATGGTCGAAGCTCGTAAGGCTGCCAATAAGATTGAAAATGAGTATGAAAAGGCAAAGGCATACTATGAGATTGCTGAATCACTCTTTGCTATTCGTCGCCCGATTGATAAGCTTGAAGAAGTGGTCGACAACGACATGTGGCCTCTTCCAAAATATCGCGAGCTCCTATTTATTAGCTAATTTTATTTAAGTTTAATTTGCCCAGGGAGTAAGTTTTATTACTTGCTCCCTGTCTTTCATAAAGTTGTTTAGACAACTTCCTAATATTTGAAAATTATGTGCGGAATAGTAGGAATATTCAATATACCCCGGCAATCTCTTCAACTAAGACAGAAAGCTCTCCGTATGAGTAAGAAGATAAGGCATCGTGGCCCTGATTGGAGCGGTATTTTCTGCGACGGTTCGGCAATACTTGCTCACGAACGTCTTAGCATTGTCGACCCAGAATCTGGAGGACAACCACTTTATTCGCCTGAAGGCAATGTAGTGCTTGCAGTCAATGGCGAAATTTATAATCACAAGGATATCCGTGACAGCATTGACTATAATTTTCAGACTGGAAGTGACTGCGAGGTTGTGCTTGCTCTTTGGGATGAAATTAGAGAAAATCCGACACCTGAAGCTATATCAAAAATGATGGAGAGTTTAAGTGGAATATTCGCTTTTGCTCTTTATGATATAGAACGCGACGAGTTCCTTATTGCACGCGATCCAATCGGTGTCATACCATTGTATATTGGTAAAGATTCCGAGGGGAAAGTATATGTTGCATCTGAACTCAAGGCTCTGGAAGGGGAATGCGAATCTTATGAGCCATTCCTTCCGGGACATTACTATTATAGCGGTGAGAAGGAGATGAAGCCTTACTATAACCCTAAGTGGAAAGACTTTGAAGCTGTGAAAGATAGCGATGCCGATAGCCGGAAATTAAGGATGGCGTTGCAATCTGCTGTCAAGCGCCAGCTAATGAGTGATGTGCCATATGGTGTGCTTTTGTCAGGCGGTCTCGATAGCAGTATTATTTCCGCTATCACTCAGACATATGCCGACCATCGTATAGAAGACGATAGTAAGACCCGGGCTTGGTGGCCGCGCTTGCATTCGTTTGCGATAGGACTTGAGGGTGCTCCTGACCTGGCTAAGGCGAAGATGGTGGCAGATTATTTAGGCACAGTACATCATGAGATTCATTATACTGTGCAAGAAGGCATAGATGCATTGCGAGATGTGATATACTTTATTGAGACTTATGATGTCACAACTGTGCGTGCTTCAACTCCAATGTATCTTTTGGCGCGAGTTATAAAGTCGATGGGTATAAAGATGGTTCTCAGTGGAGAAGGTGCTGATGAGATTTTCGGAGGATACCTTTATTTCCACAAAGCTCCAGATGCAAAGGCATTCCATGATGAGACCGTGCAGAAAATCGGTAAGCTATATCTCTATGATTGCCTCAGAGCTAATAAGGCTCTTAGTGCATGGGGTGTAGAAGGACGTGTCCCTTTCCTTGACAAGGAATTCCTTGATGTGGCTATGAATACTAATCCCGAAGCCAAAATGTGCCATGGAAAGACCATAGAGAAGAAAATCCTTCGCGAGGGTTTTGATGATATGCTTCCTAATGAAATCGTCTGGCGCCAGAAGGAACAGTTCTCCGACGGTGTTGGATATTCTTGGATTGACACATTAAAGAAAATAACTTCTGAAGCTGTCACCGATGAGCAGATGGAGCATGCCGCCGAGCGCTTTCCCATAAATACTCCATTGAACAAAGAGGAATATTTCTATCGTACTATTTTTGAGGAACATTTCCCAAGCGAAAGTGCTGCAAAAAGTGTGCCACATGAGGCATCGGTAGCATGCTCCACAGCTACCGCACTTGCATGGGATGAGTCTTTCCGAAACTTAAACGATCCAAGTGGTCGAGCTGTTGCCGGTGTGCACAATCAAGCCTATTGATTAAATTATTTTATATAACTATTATGCCTCGACTTTCAAGTCGAGGCATAATAGTTATCCATTCAATGTTTTAATCATGCTTTTATGCGATTGGCTCAGCCCCTGGCTGCTTTAAAGCTTTGACACGTGTTGGCATCACGTAGAAACGCTGAACAAAGAATGCCAATATCGAATAGCCGGCAGCTTGAATCCATAATGCAATATAGTCTCCGCTCACTTGAGCCAATGTTGCGCCATTAGTATTCATTCTGATAAATCCTTCCACTCCAAACGTTGCCGGGACAAGGTCTGAAACGGTGTGCCATACGGAGCCCATCGCGTAGCGTGGCCATGTCAAGCCTGATAAGAACAAGAATGCTACCGAGGTAACAACCCATATTACAAATACCGATTCTCTTTCTCTACAGAACGCTTGTAAACAGAAGCCAAGGGCAATTGATCCTATTACCATAGGAAGAATAAACAGTTGGATTTCCCATGGATTCCCCGCCATAGGGAATCTGAATATCATCGGGACATAATGCAACATATAGACGCAAGCCACCACAATGACCGTCATATAGGCAAGAGCTGCTCCAGAGAGTGACTTGATGGTTCCTAACCCCGTGGCTTTGTCAATATCGGCATATAGCCATGGCTTTTCCCTTTTAGCCCCACCGGTCATCCCAACTGCAAGGATAAGGCATTGCTGAAGAATGAGCACAAGCACTCCTGGCATGATAAACGAGTCGAAACCGGATTCCAGATTTCCCATTGTCACATTCTGAACTCCAAGAGGATCGGCCGTGACAAGAGTCTCTGCCAACGGAGCACTCTCACTGATTTTCTCATTTAAAATCTCTGCCCCCATAGCTTGAGCCACATTCGTAGTAGCCACCAAGAACCCACGATAGCGAAGCAACAAGCTCATTTCCGAGAATAGCACTGCGGGAGAAGACTCTCCTCTTCCTACTTTCTTCTCAAATCCCTCAGGAATCTCAAGGATGCCATAGCACTTGTGGCTATTCATAGCCTTTTTCCCTTCCCCAAGGTCGGCTGCATAACCAATGATACGGATCTCCTGAGTGGCATCTAAGTTCCTTACGAGTTCTCGCGACAGTGCAGACCGGTCATGGTCTACCACTACCATTCTCACATCTCTCACCTGTTCCGGATTATAGATAAGTGAGTAGATAATAGGGTATGCGAGTGGAAGAAACGCCAAGAAGAGAATGATGCCAATATCAGTCGTCATCAGCTTCAGCTCCTTTATATATGATTTTACAAATATTCCCATCTTTCTATTAATTCATAATGCTTAATGCATAATTCATAATCTTTTCAATAATTAATAATGCATAATTCTCAATCTTCAATCGCTTAATTCTATTATGAATTTTGCATTATGAATTATGCATTAAATAATTACGGTATATAGACCGGTCGCTCAAATTCCTTCTTAATCCTCCACATCAGTGTCAGTGGCAACAGCATATAGACTATATATGCTACATACCACCAGCGAGAATACCATATGTCTATCCCGTTCAGTGCCTGATCAATGTAGATAAGGAAGTTATAGCGTATAGGCATGACATAACTAAAAATCGCTATTGCTCCGTACATGCTTTCTACAGGAAACGAGAATGCTGCCAGCGAGAAGGATAGAATGCCAAGAAGCGAGCAAACCGAAAGGCTAAACCTTAGGTTGGGTAACACTCCGAAGAAGAATACTGCCATGGCTTGGCATGCGACAACATACATTAATTCAGATATTGTAAACCACCACCAGCTGCCATGCATAGGATACCCTTGCCAGAAGTATAGCCACGATTCCATAAATAGTATCATGACCCACCATCCTATGGTCTGTGGAAGTATCTTTGCTGCAATTGCTTTATATATGTTGCCCCCCGCCATCTGCATCAATCTGGGTGACGTGCCGTATTTGATTTCCTCTCCAAGCGAAAAGCATACCATTAGCATTATCATAAGCTGAAAAACACAAGGCACAAACGAGTTGCAAAGATAGATTGCATAATTAAGCCCCGGATTTCCAAGCCCTCTGCTTACTATATTTACAGGTTGCATCATCGGCACAACTTCATCAGCCGAAAGTCCGGCTGTCTCGGCTACATTAAGCATTATTCCCGCTTTTGACATCAATGCCGTTGTCTTAAACGATTTGAATAGCAGCGATGCTGGCACGAAATAAGTCATGTTTGTATAGAAGGTGATCGTGGGTCCCTTACCCGATAGAAGGTCTTGTTCGAAGTTCTCGGGAATCATGAAAAATCCAAAGATCTTTCCTTCCTGCATCTTGTGGCGAGCCTCCGTATAGGAATTGCTTTGGTCTATGAGATCCACCATCTGCAGCGACCCCAAATTCTGGGTGATTTCCCTTGATAGGGCGGTTCCGTCCTTGTCAACAATGGCAGCCGGCACCTTGTCTGGCAGTCCCGACTCCATCATGTTGGTGAGCATCAGCATCAGAAAGAGGGGGAGCACAAACATCGCCACCCAATAGATTGGGCGCCCAGTCAGCTGAACCAGTGACCTTTTGAATATTTGCTTGAATCCACTCATATCATAGTTGTTTAAGTGTTTAATCGTTCAATCGTTTAGTAATCATAGATATTTAAATGGTTCAATTTCTCGCAAACTAAACGATTAAATGGTTAAACTATTAAACTATTTCTCTACACCAAGATAAATCACACTCATGCCAGGGCGGAAATTTTCTATTTTCTTTGCTGGTTTTGCCTTAACTTGGAAAGTCCGAGCATCATAGTCGCCTGTCGATTTTGTTGCTTGCCAGTTGGCATATGTTCCAAGATCGCGAATGTAGAAAACTGTCATCACTTCTTCCTTATCAAGAGCAGGAATCTTCACGCGAATCTTAGTCCCTTCGGTGATGTCTTTCAACAATGTCTCACGCACATTGAAGACAGCATGGTCATCATCCTTTTGAAGATTCATGATTGGTGCGCCTGTTGCGACAAGTTCACTAACATTTGGATAGATCACTGTGATAACTCCATCTTCTGGAGCAAGAAGATATTGGTCTTCAAGTATGGCACCAACTTCATTCACTCCTCCTTGTGCTACCTTTACCATTGATTCAGCAGCAGCTTTATCTTCTGCTTGCGGACCTGCAAGAGCAAGTTCATATTGGCTGCGTGCAGCTGCTTCCCCAGCCTTTGCAGCTTCATATGCAGCTTTAGCCTCATCGCGTTTCTGTTCGCTTACGACTCCTTTGTTAAAAAGGTTTTCCATTCGGTCATAAGTTTTTTTTGCAATGCCTGTAGCTGCGGAAGCCTGATTCATGACGTCGCGTGCTGAATTGATAATCTGTTTGCGTGTACCGGCATCCACTTTTCGATTCGTCGCTTTAGAAGCATCTTCCATAGCTTCTGCCTGTGCAAGGCGAGCTTCCACAAGAGAGGAATGAATGTGTACGAGTGTATCTCCAGCTTTCACTCTCTGTCCCTCTTCCACGAAGAGTTTGGCGACACGTCCCGGAAGCTTGCCGGAAATCCTTACTTCAGTAGCCTCTCCCATTCCTTGGATTGTGTCAGGTGCCGGCTTAATAAAAATGAATCCAACCACTGCCATCGCTGCCACAATAAGTAGAACCACAACGATTGTAAAGATCAAAGACTTCTCTTTTGCGCTCACCTCTGTCGGGTCTGGCGCTGGTGTAGTGTAATTATGCTGTTCCATAATAATTTAGAATTTGGAATTTGAGTTTTGTTTTATTTAAGAGTTCCTGTCACTTTGCTCAGGTAAGTATGGCAAAGTCTAATGCCGATCTGGGCGTCAATAACTTCCGACTTAGCCTTCAACCAAGCTGTCTGAGCGGCGAGTACATCGTCGGGTGTCAGCACTCCTTCCTTGAATGCATACTCTGCATTCTGAAGATTTTCTTGTGCGCTTTGCATATTGTGCTGTGTCATTGTGTATGTCTTGAATGCCTCATTGTAGCTATATTCAGCCTGATTCACCTGTAGGCAGACTTTCTCTTCCATGTCTTCAAGAAGAAGCTTCTGGGCAGCTGTCTGAGATTTTGCGGCGCGATACTTGTTGTAGTTGCCACCCCAGTGCCATAGTGGCACCGTCAGCATAGCACCAACTGAGAATCCTCCTCCAAATTTCTTTTCGAAGCCGTCTATCACATTGGGATTTGAGAAGGAGTAAGCTCCGAATGCAGCAACTTTAGGAAGCATTGATGAAAGGGAGAGGTTTTCCTTACTCTTCATGAGATCGATCCCCTTACGCAATACATCAAGATCTGCGCGATTGGCATACACATCTTGCATGTTTGTATTTGGCATTGTCATATCCGCCTCCAGATTCTCTGATGCTTCATCGCTTAGAGTCATAGGTGTGTCTACAGGTAGTCCACAAATCTGGGCAAGTGCCATCCTGGATAGGGAAAGTCCGTTTTCCACTTTAGTTAGCATTATGCATGCCTCATTATATTTCACTTCTACATTTAGTACGTCAGATTTTGTCGCTACACCTTCCTCTTTCATGTCAATAACACTCTGGCGCAAGGAGTCAACAAGATTCACAAAACTTTGGGCAAGATTCTTTTTTTCAACAAGTGATACCACTTGCCAGTATGCTTCGTCTACATTAAGAAGCACATCTTGCTCCGCCTGATCCTTCAGTGACCGGGCTATGCTTTCTCCATGTTTTGCTATTTGATTGAGAGCACGTATTGAGCCGCCAAGATAGACAGGCTGTGTCAATGTGAAAGCTCCGAAAAAGACGTTACGGGTGTCAAACTTCATGGCCTCTTTAGGTATCACAGCGACTTCGCTCGGAATGGGCTGTCCGTTGGCTGGATTCATGACTGGCTTCCCATCAGCTCCCATCAGTAGATTATAGTTGTAACTCATTGTTTTAGGATCAAAACTCATTGTGGGGAGTTTAGCATCTTCTCCCAGAAGCGCAATCTGGTTTTGGTTGTGTACATATCCCCCAGAAAAGTCAATTCCCGGGAGATAAGCAGCTTTCGCCGCATCGCGAAGATAGCCAGCTCCTCTTATGTTCTCTTCCGCTATCCGTATGGCCTTATTATTGTGTAGGGCCATATTTCGGCAGCTATCGAGGGAGACCGCGGCCTGTGAGAAAGCTGTCGTCGTAGTGGTGATGGCGAGTATGCTAAAAAGAATCTTTTTCATAGAAGTAAAAATATAGTTTGAAGAATCATATGCTTTTAAAAAATTTTACAATAGTAATACAAAAAACTTTAAAAAAAGTTGAATCGCTCCACATTAATCGTTATACCAAAAATTAATCCTATAAATAAATATCCACATATACTCCCGAGTCTAATCTAAATTCTCAATTATTATAAAAAAAAACTAAAATCTAAATTCTAAATTCGGATTTATTAAAAATTTTTTATTAACTTTGCACGATAAATCGCCACTTTTCAGTGACGATTACTTCCAAACATATATATTTGGAAGTGTTTGTTTTGTATTAATCAACTACTTACAGTATAATTTCAGAATGGCAACATTAGAGAAAATCAGAAGCAAATCAGTCATGCTGATCGTGATCATCGGCGTGGCGCTTCTCGCTTTCATTGTGGGTGACGCACTCACTAACAGCCGCAATCTCTTCGGCGACACTACTACAGTGGCTAAGATTGGTGGCAAAAAAATCGACTATACCGAATATCAGCGTAAGCGTGAGGAACTCAATCGTCAGCTCGAACAGCTCAAGCAGTCTAATCCTCAGCAGTATGCAAACTTTGACGTGCAGATGCTGGGACAGATGGCTGTGGAGCAACTCGTTGGAGAACGTCTGCTCGACGATGCAGTAAAGAATGCCGGCATTGAGTCAAGTCCGGAGCAACTCCGTTTCTTCGTCCTTGATAATCCTATCAATCGTGAGGCTATGGGAAATATCATACAGCAGCTTAACGCTTCAGGCTTTAGCGCACAGACTCCTGCACAGGCTTATGAAATAATATTCAATCCTGGTCGCAATGGTATGTCGGAGCAGCAAGCTAAGCCGTTCCAGAATGCTTGGGTTGCTATGGAAGAGGAGACAAAGCAACTGATTAAGCGCCAGAAATATCAGCAACTTGTGATTGGCACTGTAAAAGCCAACGATCTTGACAAGAAGGCTCTTTACAACGATTATGTAGCCACTAACAATGTTTCTCTTGCTTATCGTCCATATGGCGCAATTGATGAAAAGAAGTATCCTGTCAGCGATTCTGAAATAAATGCTGCCTACTCAGAAGATAAAGATATGTTTGAGGTTGTTGAGCCTACCAAGGAGGTTTCATTTATTGCTATCAACATCGCTGCTTCCGATGCTGACCGTGCTGCTGCAAAAGCTCTTGCTCAGAATACTCTCAAAGCTCTCAATGATTCTGCTTCAAATGGGCTTCCTGCCAATATCAAAAAAGATGGTGTGGTGATGACTCGTAGCAATGTGCGTACATCCGACCTTCGCAATGGCCCTGTCAAAAATTTTGTGACTGAAGCCAAGGCTGGTGATGTCAGTCTGGTTACTGAAAACCTTCGAGGCTTTGAAATAGTGAAGATGGGCAAGCGTAGCTATGAGGTTGACTCTATTCAGATCAACATTGTGCAAGTGGCAGGTGATGCTCTTCCGGCTAAGGTGACAGCTCGCCTCAATGCAGGTCTTCCAATTGACAGTATCAACAAAGAGTTCTCTGCTGATAGCGTATTTGCTCAGAAAGAACAATGGATACCGCTATTCGCTCAGGATGGCCCAACTGGTGCACTTGCTTCTTCTCAGCTCGACTCTTTGCGTCAGGCTGCCGGTAAGTATGTGGCTATTATGAACTCCCCACAGGGTGCTGTGCTCGCTAAGGTCGTGAAGCAGAATGCTCCTGTTGAAGTGGTTGAGTTTGAGGAATACAACTATCAACTTAATCCTTCGGCGAAGACTGTTGATGATGAAATAGCTAAGTTCGAGAAATATCTTGAAAAGAATAATACTGCTGAACTCTTCAGCAAGAACGCTGCTGAGGCTGGTTATAATGTGCAGACATTCCAATTCACTCAGTCAACTCCCGCAGTGCCTCGTATGGCTGGCTACAACCAGTTCTTCCCAGACAGCCGTTCTGTGGTTCGTTGGGCTATGATTGATGGCAAACCCGGGCAGGTGTCGCACATCTATGAATCAAAAGATGCTTCTGCTCCTATGCTCTATGCTGTGGCTATAGATGCTCAATATGACGATTATGTTCCTGCTTCAAATGCTGATGTCAAGAACTACCTTACCAACAAGGTGCGTCGCCAGAAGGCTGGTAAAGACCTTGTGGCAGAATACCAGAAAGGGGGCAAGACTATGGAGGCAGTTGCAAAAGCAATGGGCGTAGAGCCACGCCAGGTCGCAGAGTTCCGTATGGGACGTGGTATGGGTGTCAACGATCCTAAGGTTCTTGGTCAGATCGCAGGTGCTAAGGCTGATAAGAAACTTGTGGTCGTTCCTGGTGAAGATGGAGTCTATGCATTCGTGGTGAATAGTTCTGCAAAGGCAGATATGCCTTACAATGAATCTAACTACGAGCAACAGTATTTCCAACTTGTCAACCCGAACCTTGATCAGATGCTCCGCGGCTCTGATAAGCTTGTCAACAAGAGCTACAAATTCGAAGGTGGCGATTAAAAGGTGAATATTACATAAAAATATATCCCCGAATATCGAGGGTCATCCCCATCCGGGCGATGACCCTTATTTCTTTTTTTCTCGCAAATACCAATTAAAAATCAAAAAATTCCAATTCAAAATTCAATATGACCCAGTCCCTAATAGGAATGACTCTCCATGAGCTTGAAGAAGTCGTAAAACAAGGTGGTATGCCTCGCTTTGTGGCTAAGCAACTTGCCGACTGGCTATATGCCAAGCGAGTGACTTCCTTCGAAGAAATGGCAAATATCTCCAAGAAAAATCAGGCTTGGCTTGCTGAAAACTATCAAATCGGGCGCAGTAAGCCTGTCAAGTCTTCTAAGTCGCAAGACGGCACTGTCAAATATCTCTTCGATGTTGGCAATGGCAACCGCGTTGAGTCTGTTATGATTCCAGATAAGGAGAGGGCAACTCTATGCGTAAGCTCACAGTGTGGTTGTAAGATGAATTGTTATTTCTGTGCGACAGGAAAACTTGGTTTCAAATCCAATCTCTCGGCTGCACAGATAATGAATCAGATTCTCTCTATGCCTATTCGTCAGAACAAGACCGGAGGGAGCGAACAGGGTGAACTTACTAATATCGTTTTCATGGGAATGGGTGAGCCTCTCGATAATTTCCCCGAAGTTCTCAAGGCAATTGAGATCCTAACGGCTCCCTGGGGAATGGGTTGGAGTCCCAAGAGAATTACTGTATCTACGGTAGGTAAGCTCCCTCAACTTAAGGATCTTCTTGAAAAGACTAATGTCCACGTAGCTATTAGTATCCACACTGCAGATATTGCAGAGCGTGAATCTATGATGCCGGCTCAGAAGGCTTTCCCCATACAGTCAGTTGTAAAGCTGCTGAAGTCTTGCGATTTTTCCGGTCAGCGTCGTCTCTCCTTTGAATATATCATGTGGCGAGGGGTTAATGATGATGTAGCCCATGCCAATATGCTGATTAAGCTTATTGGTGATCTTGATTGCCGAGTAAATCTGATTAGATTTCACAAGATACCTGGTGTTGATTTATATCCTGCTTCCGATGATCGAATGCAGATGTTTCGTAAGATTCTAAACGACAATGGCATCACTGCTACTATACGAGCTTCTCGTGGTGAAGATATAGATGCTGCCTGTGGAATGCTCGCCGCAAAGACCCCTGCAAAAAAATAATTTTGGTCGTTTAAGAAATATTTTGTAATTTTGAAAGTTAATCAACGACTCAATTATGCACAATCCCATACGTGTGGGTATTACCCACGGAGATTTCAATGGCATAGGCTATGAAGTCATAATAAAAGCACTTGACGAAGAGGGTATTACCGATCTCTTCACCCCGGTCATTTTCGGTAGTGCCGAGCTCCTTAATCAAGTTCGCAGAGATTTAGGCACCGAGACATTTCGTTTCACTCCTGTGAGGAGTGCAGCTGATGCTCAGAATGGTAAAGTCAACGTTGTGGATGTCTGTCCGCGTGGACTTGAAATGACTCCCGGACATCCCTCGAAAGAAGCTGGTGAGGCTGCTGTGGCTGCTCTGGAAGCAGCTTGCCTCGCGCTTGAAGATGGTGAAATTGATTTCATTGTCACAGCCCCAATCAATAAGAAAACTGTCTATAGTGAGAAATTTCCTTTCCCGGGCCACACTGAATTCCTTGCTCAGCGCCTTGCTGAAGAAGACCGTAAAGCCACAATGATCCTTTTCGATGATGAAATTCGTGTGGCTCTCGTCACTACTCATAAAGCTCTTCGCGATGTGCCGGATGCTATAACAAAAGATGCGGTGGTGAATACTATAAAGAATATGGACTCTGCTCTCCGTCAGGACTTTCGGATGGATAAGCCACGCATTGCAGTGCTTTCTTTGAATCCTCACAATGGCGACAATGGTCTCCTCGGTTCTGAGGAAATCAATGAGATAGAGCCGGCTATTGAGGAATGTGTGTCTGAGGGAATACTTTCTTTCGGTCCTTTTGCTGCTGATGGCTTTTTTGGTACCGGGGACTACTCCAAATATGATGGTATAGTCGCAATGTATCACGACCAAGGGCTTGCTCCATTTAAAGCTCTTGCTCGCGAATATGGTGTCAACTACACTGCCGGGCTCAAATATGTAAGGACCAGTCCTGATCATGGCACCGGATATAACATAGCCGGAAAGAATGAGGCTGATTCCACTTCTATGCGTCAAGCTATATATCAAGGTATTGACTTGACACGCAATCGTGAGATGCATCGAGAAGCAACAGCAAACCCAATGCCACGCGTAAAGCAGGACCGCAAGCAAAAACCGGCTTCAGAAGAATCTTGAGCTGTCTAAATCTAAGAAAATGGCCGTCATCACAATCGCAGCAATCCTCAGAGCAGGGATTTTCTCCCCTAACCACATCGCCAACGATGCGGCTATCCTTCATAGTGTTGTGGCTGAATTGCGTAGGAGAGGATGCTTGGTCAAAGTATATTCTGAAGATGAGTTCTGCGATGCTATTATAGAAGAGGATGTGATTTTGGCTATGTGTCGCAATTCTCGTACAGTAGAAAAAATTCAACACCTTGAAGATGCCGGGCGTTTAGTAGTCAATTCTGGATATGGTATTGAAAATTGTATACGCATGATTATGATTCGTCTTCTTGCTCAAGCAGGCATACCTGTCCCTGAATTTTTAGTTGTTGACACAGATGTTGACGTGCGTAAACAGCTTAAACAAGCTGGGTTGGGCTCTTGTTGGGTCAAGAAAGGGGATGCTCCTGTGCATCATCTGGAAGACATCGCCCGTTGCCGACATTCTGAAGAAGCTCAGGAGATACTTCATGAATTTTTCTTTCGCCACATTTCAAAGGCCGTCATCAGTAAGGATATAGAAGGAGAGAAAATTCGCTGCTATGGTGTAGCTTCATCCGGATGGTTTCATTCTTTTATGCCTTTTAGAAGTGGTGCTTTTGAAGAAGAGGGAAATGCTTTGCCGGCAGCTCTTTTCGAAAGAGTAAAGGACATTTGTATGAAGGCTGCTCATGCTTTGAATGTGGATATCTTTGGATGTGATATTGTGCTCGACAGTGCAAATGAATGTTATATTGTCAGTTTTGACGATTGGCCCAGTTTTGCCCCTATCAGGAAAGATGCTTCCCGTGCCATTGCGAAGTCCGTATTGTCGCAAGCTCGTAAGGCTACTTCTAAAAAATAATGATATATGAAGTCCAGAAGACCAGTACCAATTACGGATGAGAAGTTCCCAATCTTTCCCAAAATGATTGCAACTTCTTTTGGAGCCGGATTCTTGCCGATTGCTCCCGGCACATGGGGCGCTATTGTAGCCATTATCCTATGGATACCTTTTTATGTCTTTTGTCCAGGAATTCCAGCTTGGATTATTACAGGCGTAGCTATAATCTTTTTTACCGTTGCAGGCACATGGGCGAGCGGAGTCTCAGAAAAATATTGGGGGAAGGATCCTGTGGCTGCTTGTGTAGATGAAACTGTCGGACAATTGATTTCGCTTCTTCCGCTTTGCGGGGGTCCTCAAGTCGCTCCTTGGTGGCTGATACTTGTGTCTCTGGGATTGTTTCGTTTTTTCGATATATTCAAGCCTTTGGGCATAAGAAAGATGGAAGCATTCCCGGGAGGTTGGGGTATGATGGCAGATGATATCCTTGCTGCTATTTATTCTGCAATCATAGTTGAAGCGATATTATTATTGATTTAAAATCTATTTCAGTATACAACCCATAATATTCCATCGTCATGGAAACAGATCAGAATATTTCGTCCGATACCGGGCAGCATGACCATAGCCTGAAGCATATTGGCAATACGCTTCTAAAGAGTAAGTCGCTCGTTCCCACGTTCCTGCGCTCTGCCGTTTCAAGTCAGGCTTCGGGATGGGTAGATATCATTGTCGGTTTCGTGATGTTCTATTGGATATTCAATCAGCATCTTCTTTGGCTTGCCACTGGTATTGGCGTGGTGGCAGGTGGAATTGTAAATTGTATCATATGCTATAAATTTACATTCCGAGCTGAAAATTGCCCTTGGAAGGCTGTCGTAGTGAAATATGCATTAGTTTGGATAGGAAATCTGATCTTGAATTCAGGAGGCACAGAACTTCTGTATATACTTCTAAAGAAATGGCATGTGCTTGAGGAACTTGGATTTAAAGCTGCTGGATATTACACCTCTGCGCGTCTCGTGATGTCGCTTCTTGTATCTTGGTTTTGGAATTTCATCCTGCAGCGCAATTTCGTCTACCGCCCATCGAAATTCGATCCTTATGCGGTGCGCTTTATGGACTCTCTTTTCAATTTTCTGCACATTCATAATAATGACAAAGAATAAACTCATGTTGGGCTTTGTTGCCCTATTGCACTATTAGACCAAAATCTTCTACTCCAATGATAGAATCAATAAAGAAATCAGCCAAGTCTATGCGAGACTCCTTGCAGCAAGGGATATATGTGGTCATAAATCCTTTTGTTCGCCTTCTTCTTCGTGTAGGGATCACTCCAAATATCATAACTTTCATAGGTTTCTTGGGAAATCTTGCGGCTGCCGTTGCTATAGGGTGGGGTGCTTACAATTCGATAGAGCACAACCTTGATTGGCGTTTCCTTACGTGGGGTGGAGGACTCATTATTGGTTTTTCTCTTTTCGATATGCTCGACGGCCAGGCTGCGCGCCTTGGAGGATTGACTTCAACTTTCGGGGCATTCTTTGATTCTGTCCTCGACAGATATTGTGAATTTGTCACAGTAGGAGCAGTGGCATATCTATTTCTTTCCCAAGGATGGGAAATTGCAGCTTTGCTCACTTTCTTAGCCTTGATGGGGTCATTGCTCGTCAGTTATACTCGTGCAAGGGGTGAAGGGCTCGGAGTAGTCTGTAAAATTGGATTCATGCAGCGTCCGGAAAGAGTTGTTGTGACGGCAATATCTCTTCTTGCATCAGGGATTTGCGGGCAAGCCGGTGTTGTTTCTTTTGACCCTCTTTGGATAGTTGCAATTGCAATGGGAGTGATGGCTCTATTCACTAATCTCACTGCTATTGCTCGTATTGACTACATGAGAAAACATCTTAACTGATTTTTTATGACACGCCATTCGTCACCTCAATGTTTGTCTTCTCTTAAGCCTCAACTCCCAAGGCTTAAAGAAGCGGTCGCATGTATAGCGGCTCTTGCTGTGTGGCTGATTGTAACTGCCCTATTCATTGGATTTCGGCCCGAACATATCTTCCTCGCTCTACTGATAGGTATCCTTTTTTTTGTAGCTCCTGCTTCTCGCCGCCTTGTAGTAGCTCTTGTCCCATTCGCGCTCTTCGGTATTAGCTACGACTGGATGAATCTTCTCCCTAACTATGAAGTTAACCCTGTCGATGTGCGAGCTCTTTATGAGACAGAAAAGTCTCTGTTCGGTATGTCATCCGATGGAGTTGTCCTCACGCCAAATGAATTCTTTGCTATCCGGCATAATCCGGTCATGGACTTTCTCGCTGGCATATTCTATCTTTGTTGGGTTCCACTGCCTATATTCTATGGGTTATGGGTATATTTCTCGGGTAAGAGTTTCGACTATTTGCGATTTGCGCTTGTATTTCTCCTCGTCAATTTTATTGGTTTTGCAGGTTATTACATTCATCCAGCTGCTCCGCCATGGTATGTAGCTATTCATGGGTTTGAAGCTGTGCCCGGCACCCCTGGAGATGTAGCTGGTCTTGGGCGCTTTGATGAAATGACCGGACTTTCTGTTTTCCACGGACTTTATGCACGAAATTCCAATGTTTTCGCAGCCATGCCATCTTTGCATTCAGCTTATACCTTTGTCGCTTTCATTTACTCGTTTATAATTAAGAGTAGCAAAACTTGGAAATGTATTTTGGGAGTTGTGACAGTAGGTATATGGTTTACGGCTGTTTATACTTCCCATCATTATATTCTTGATGTATGCGGTGGCATCCTATGCTCATTTATTGCGGTCTTTCTCTTCGAATGCGTATTGATGCATACCCCTGTATTCCGGCGATGGCTCCACCGTTATGCTGACTATATCTCTCCCAACATAACATAGCTTGCGAATCATTTTAAAATTTATATATCTCTCTCATTCAAATATTACTTCTCATTTCTAAATTGACACAAATGACTGAAGAAGAAAAAAAACAATATTACGCAGAAATGCGTGAAAGATATGATATCCATCCGGACGTGTTGAATTATGATGACATATCTGAGATGGTGCCGAAGCTTAAGGGACATAAGAAACTAGTCAATACGCTTCTTCGTTGGTTGCAAGTAGATGAAGTCAACGCTGTCCATGGGCGATGGTGCGACACTCCGGGTCCCGAATTCGTCAAGCGAATGGTGGAGCAAGATTTCAAATTAAAACTTAGGGTAGATGGTCAGAACATTCTTGATGATATGCCCGATGGTCGCTTTATCACTGTCTCAAATCATCCTTTTGGCGCTCTTGATGGTATTACGCTTATATATCTCGTCACCCAACGCTTCCCAGACTTCAAGGTTATGGTAAATATGATCCTTAACAAAATTTCTGCTATGCGTCCCAATTTTATAGCAGTAGATGCCTGGAGCAGTAAGGATCCCGCCAAGAGGCAGGTTTCTGTCAATGGTATTCGTGAGGCTCTTCGTCAGCTGAAAGAAGGGAAACCACTTGGATTTTTCCCCGCAGGTGCAATGAGTAAGGTGGATATTCATGGTCATCTCGAAGACCGTCCATGGCAGAAATCAGTGCTTCAGATTATAGGAAAGGCAAAAGTGCCTGTTATCCCGATATATTTCCATGGCTCCAACAGTTGGTGGTTCAATTTTCTCGGACATGCATGTTGGCCTGCGCGTTCTCTCCGACTTCCTGCTGAAGTCTTTCGTAAAAGAGGTAAGGAGATTCATATTTCTATTGGAAATCCGATTAGCGTAGAAGATATCAATGCTCATAATTCTTCGCCAGAGGAGCTTGGTAAATTCCTTCGCGAAAAGACCTATGCTCTCCGCTCTCTCAAGTAGGGATTCACTTATGTACATAAGTTAGGATTCTTATACTCTTCGCCAAATCAAACAGTTTAGCCGTTTTAATCATTTATTCCTATACGCTTAACGATTAAACAAAAATGAACTCAAAATATCAAAAGCTAAAAGAAGAATATCGTGGTAGCCTGAAGAGCAGCGACACCGAAGAGTGGTTCGATCTCATTTTCTATCGCCCCATAGGTTTCACTTGGGCTGTTATAGCACGTAAACTCGGTATTCATCCCAATGCTATCACCATCGCTTCAATATTTATTGGCATAGGTGCCGGCATAGCTTTCTACTATAATAACTTCTGGATCAATCTTCTTGGTATGTTCCTATTGATTTGGGCTAACTCTTACGATAGTGCCGATGGACAGCTTGCCCGAATGACCAAGCAATATTCCCGTCTTGGTCGTATCCTTGATGGTGTAAGTTCTGATCTTTGGTTCGTTGCCATATATATTGCTATCTGCCTTCGAGAGAATGTTACCTCCGATTTCTTCATGGCTCATCATTGGATGATTTGGACTCTTGCGGTGTTGGCTGGTATTTGCCATGCGCAGCAGGCTGCAATGGCTGACATCTACCGTCAGTTTCATCTTTTTTTCTTGAAAGGAAAAGCTGGGTCTGAACTTGAAGATGCTCAAGTGCTTTGGAAAAAATTCCACTCAATGTCTTGGAGTAAGGAATTTTTTAGTAAACTCGTCATGGGATTTTATGCTAACTATACCCGTACCCAAGAGCGTTGTACTCCCCAGATGCAGAAACTCCGTAAGGCTCTTTACGTAAAATATCATTCCCACATTCCGAAGGAGTTTGCCGATCGTTTCCGCGAACTGAGTCGCCCATTGATGAAATATACCAACATTCTCAGTTTCAACGTCCGCAGTTGGGCACTCTTTATTTCAATCCTTGTGTTCCAAATGCCATGGTTATACTTTGCCTTTGAAGTGACAGTCATGAATATCCTCCTTCTATATATGGTATTCCGTCATGAGAGTATCTGTCGACGTCTCCGCAAATCTCTAAATTAATTTATGTTTGACAATTAATAATTAATACTTATGAACAAGCCCTTTATCTCTGCAATCATCATCGCCATAGCAATTGTGATCTTAGGTCTATCACTCAAAGCTGGTATTGACAACATTGCCTTCCGCGACCGTGAAGTCACTGTCAAAGGTCTTGCCGAACGAGAAGTCCCTGCTGACCTCGTCACTTGGCCTATATCATACTCCGTTGCAGGCAACGACCTTGCCTCTCTTTACACTCAGGTCAGCCGCAACAATGAGATTATAATCAAATTCCTAACATCAAATGGTATTGGACGTGAGGAAATTTCTATCAATCCTCCTGACACATACAATGCAGAATCGAACCAATACCGTTCAAATACGTTCAACTACAATTATTCCATCAGCAGCACGGTGACAGTTACCACCAAGAAGGTGGATAAAGTCCGTGAACTTCTCAACCGTCAGTCTGAACTACTGAAAGAAGGGATTGCCTTCTCCAACTCATACATCAACTATCAGTTTACTGGCCTCAACGCCATCAAACCTGAAATGATAGGGGAGGCCACTAAAGCTGCACGTGATGCCGCTGCTCAATTTGCTGCAGACAGTGAAAGTCGTGTAGGAAAAATCAAGAATGCACATCAAGGACAGTTCTCAATCGACGATTCAGATTCCAGTACCCCTTACCTTAAAAAAGTGCGTGTAGTCACCACAATAGTCTACTATCTTGAAGACTAATCAGATATTTTATTTATTATTCCAAATTCTATATTCAAAAAATGCTTATAATCCCTCAAAAATATACGCTTAAGCTCCTTCCCGAAACTACAGAAGTTGCGATCCAGCACATAAAGGATTCCTTTCAGAAAGAACTCTCAAAGGCTCTTAACCTTCGCCGCGTGACAGCCCCACTCTTTGTCCTTTCGGGCACTGGTATCAACGATGATCTTAACGGTGTGGAACACCCCGTCAGTTTCACAATAGATGCCATCGGAGGAAAAAGGGCTGAAGTGGTGCATTCACTTGCAAAATGGAAACGTATGAAACTCGGTTCCTACGATATTGCTCCCGGTTATGGTCTTTACACCGATATGAATGCTATCCGCACTTTTGAAGACCTTGACAACTTGCATTCACTCTATGTAGATCAATGGGATTGGGAAAAGTCTATACGCAAGGAAGACCGGACTCTTGACTATCTCAAGGATACAGTCAGAAAAATATATACTGCTGTCAAGAAAGTGGAAGCTCAGATCTACGAGCGTTTTCCTCACATTACGCCCTGGCTCCCTGATGAAGTAACTTTCATACATTCTCAAGAGCTTCTTGACAAATACCCTGATCTGACTCCCAAGGAGCGTGAAAACAAAGTCGCAAAGGAATACGGAGCAGTGTTTATCATCGGTATAGGTGCTCCATTATCTAATGGCGAGCCTCACGATGGTCGAGCTCCGGACTACGACGATTGGATTTCTCCCAATGAAGATGGTTATCAAGGACTCAACGGCGATCTTATTCTCTGGAATCCAGTTCTTGAAAGTGGTTTCGAACTTTCATCAATGGGTATTCGTGTAAGCCCCGAATCCTTGCGAGCGCAGCTTAAAGAGCGCGGATGTGAAGAGCGGGAGAACTTTGATTTCCATAAATCTCTCCTTGCCGGTGAGTTGCCATATTCAATCGGGGGTGGAATTGGTCAGAGTCGTCTCTGTATGTATTTGCTTCAGAAAGCGCATATAGGCGAAGTCCAAGCCTCAATATGGCCCGAATCTCAGATCAAGGCATGTGCTGCTGCTAACATCCATCTTCTCTGAGATCCCTTTCATGCTTCGTTGAGCCGAATTCCGAATTTACCATACTATCGGATTCTTCCCATGCGACGTCAAATAAGCATTGGCTTGAGAAAAATGTCGGCATCCAAAAAATCCCCGAGACGCTGACAGAGGCGAAGGATGCGGTGCCGTAAGCACTAAATGCCGTCCACGGTCGATCATGTTCCCTTTTCGTATGGCATCGGCACCCCAAAGCATAAACACCACATTCTCTCCATGCTCGTTGATAGCGCGCACAGCCGCGTCAGTAAATTCACTCCAGCCGAGATTCGCATGCGATCTTGGCTGGTGTTGTCTTACCGTCAATGTCGCATTGAGTAGGAGCACACCTTGTTTAGCCCATCTTGTAAGATCTCCATTCGTCGGGATAGGCGCACCGGTATCAGAATTTATTTCCTTAAAGATATTGCGTAGGGAGGGCGGAATATCTATACCGGGGTTAACCGAAAAAGACAGTCCGTTGGCCTGTCCGGGTCCATGATAAGGATCCTGTCCGATAATCACGACCTTTGTGTCGGCAAACGGCGAATTATCAAAAGCCGCAAATATCTTTCCGGCAGGAGGATACACAGTCACCCGCGGATCAGCATATTCCATCCTTACAGCATTCGTCAGATTGTAGAAATAAGGCTTCTCAAACTCAGCCCTCAATTCCCTTTTCCATCCTTCTTCAATTCTAACTTCCATATAAATATAACAATAATTGAAGGAGTTTCGACTAAGTTAAGTAGCTCACAAAAATTAAACGATATATGAAAACCCAGCAGCTTGAAGGATCTTGATATGATAACTGCGGCTAATCTTGGCCATCTTGGCATTGTCGTTC
>CAZGGB010000031.1:0-32502 GCA_964525115.1 uncultured Sangeribacter sp.
TATTCATGTCTCAGAATAGGTTTGAAATTAGGTATCTCTTGCCAAGAGATACCTAATTTGACGTAATCTATTGATATGTAGAGATAAAATTAAGACAAAAATCCTAATTTGCTAAACAAATTGTATTTTTTTATTAAAAAGATTGGTTAAATTCGCCTAAAAACTTTCATATTTGGGATATTTTGCTTATCTTTGTGCAAAAATAGGTATCTCTTGGCAAGAGATTCGGACTTTTGCTAAACATTTCCACTTCGACCTCCATTCCCATCGAATTAACTTCATTGCTCATATCCCTCCAAATTAGCTATGATTGTGATGCGAACAAAGTGGGCATTTGCCTCCTCAACACTGTGCTGAGGACATGAGTTCGAAGTAGCATAAGTAAAAAAATCATCCTACAGCAATTTCAGAATCTTGCTGTTGGCGCGATCGATAATGGTGGTGTCGAGTGTGGAGAGGTAGATGCGGGTGGTTGATTCCTTTTCGTGGCCAAGTCCTTCGCTGATGATGCTCAAGGGGATGCCTTCGGCTTTAGCTATGGATGCCCAGGAATGGCGTGCTACATACATGGTGAGAGGAAGACTAATTCCTACAATTTCTGCGATTTTCTTAAGACGGAGATTGATCTTTTCTCCCATATTCTTATATACATAGCGTGTCTTGGAGTTGCTTTTCTTTATAATTGGCAGAAGATATTCACTTTGGTTTTCCGGATAACGGTCTAATATCTGCTGCATGTCTTTTGTCCATTGTATAATAAGTTGCTGTCCCGTTTTTCTGCGACGGTAAATTATGTGTCCATCGCGTAAGTCGCTTTTCTTTAAGAGTGCCATATCTATGAAGCTCATGCCGCGCAACATAAAGCTAAGTATAAACATGTCGCGTGCAAATTGGAGATCTGGTTTCAATGTGAGATCAAGTGTTTTGATCTTTTTTATTGCTGAGAGGGGGAGAGCCCGCTTGACGGTCTTTTCCACTCCTGTATATACTCTGCGGAATGGACGGCGGTTTTCAATGATTTCCTCTTCTAAGGCTCGGTTGTAGACGGCTCGGAGTATTCTTATATAAAAGGAGATGGTATTGGGGGACGCTCCTCGTTGTTGGAGCCACGCTTGGTATTCTTCCATGATGTTAGTATTAAGGACATCAAGACGAAGATCTTGACCTTCTCGAAAATTTTTGAAGCTCCTGAGGGTTGCTTTGTATGTTTCGGCAGTTCGTGTCTTGCCGTTATGCTCAAGTCTGGCTATGGCACTTAGCATAAAGTTGAAGAGTGAATTTTCAGATGAATTACGATTGAATTCGTCTATGATTCTATCGGTAGAATAGGTAATTCCATCGTTGTCAAGCCGACGGATGATTTTATTGAGGCGCTCTATGTCCCAGCGAATACGTTCCCGGATTGATTTAATGATAGGTGAGCGGTCACTTTTGTGAATACAGATTAAGTTGTCACTTTCATCATTCCATTCAGATGGGAAAATTTCATAGTCGGTGATGAGCTGACGTGGTGTTCTCTCGTGAATTATTTGATAGTATATTATGCCGGCTCGATCGGGCAATGAAGAAGGTCGGAACTTTACTTTTATGGATGCCATTTCTTTTGTATGTTTGCAGTATTAATTTTTTCTGCAAATATACACACCTCTCCGTCCAAATTTCCCTTATCTCAAAAAATCCCATCATGTGCTTCATTTTTTATTAAGATAAGGCATATACTCCCATTTTTCAGCACTAACTTTTCACTCGGAATCGAAACCCGGATGGCTTATTGGGGCAAAGTGGTGACACTTCTGAGTGCCTTTTTTTATGGAAAGCAGGCTTTCCAGCCTGCACTATAAATAATCGTTGATAGTTAATCGTTTATTGTTAAAGTCGTCACTCTGTGACGGGGCGGATGCTACGTCCGGCATAGCGGGCATAGCGGCGGCGACCGTGGGATTTGGAACTGTAGCCCAGACTGTGGGCTATTCCGTTTAGATCTTCGACAATTGACGAGCTCCAATAGTCACCGAAATCCCCTATGTTAACTTCTGTTGTGTTTTGTATAAAACCGGCTGCCGGAAGGAATATATTCTTGTCGTTGGGCCCCGTCACTAAGTAGCCATTTACTCCATTGAAGGAGGCAAAGTTCCATGTACATTTGTCGATTAATTCACCAAACTCTTCAATGGTAGGCATGCGCCATGGGTCGCCCCAGTTGACACTTGCTGCGTCATATCCTTTCGTCAAAATTCCGGATTTTTCTACGATTTCAGATTTTTTTAGTTTACGGAATGATATTTTATATGTAAGGCTATTAATGGAGGTGTACTCAATTTTGGGTTCTGTTTCGCCCCATGAGTAATAGTTTCCTAATTCTTCTGGCACGGATGCCCCGACATTGCAGGTAGCCCATTTAAGACCGCTTGGTAATCCTAAGTCAACCCAATCATGGTCATTTATGCTGCCTGTCAATTCATTATTATTATGATTCCTTGCTGTTTTTGTCTCATCCTCCTTGCTGTTTTCCATATTTCTCCTACACCCTGATAATACAGACATCGCAAAAATGCATAGTATGGCTATTCCTGAGATGCCATATGCCCATTTTGTGAATGAGATTTTTATATTCCGGGCTTCTTCTATGTCTGTTTCGGGTTGAGTGGTCATTTTGAAAAATATAAGCTTGCAAAGTTAAGAAAAAAATTGAATTTTTCAAAATTTATCGTTAACTTTGCCTTCTCAAAAAATATATAATATCATGAAAAGATACCTTCTTTTATTCCCTCTATTTGCATCGGCATTCCTTTCAATGAATGCTAAGGTGACTCCGGGATCTATGATTACGGATAATATGGTGCTTCAGCAGAATGCTAAGGCTCGTCTTTATGGAACAGCCGATCCTAACAAGACTGTAACTGTCACCCCTTCATGGAGTGATACTCCTTTCACGACTAAGTCTGATTCAAAAGGAAAATGGCAAATTGCCATTGACACTCCGGCTGGCGGCTATACTCCTTATTCCATCACTATTTCTGATGGTAATCCTGTTACTCTCAATAATATCCTGATAGGGGAGGTGTGGCTTGCTTCAGGACAGTCTAACATGGAGATGCCATTAAAAGGTTTTTGGGGTTGCTGCGTTGACGGGGGCTATGATGAAGTGGCTTCATCCAGGGAGCGCGCCAACAAAATACGATTCTATACTGTGCCTCTGAAGCAAAGTTACGAGCCACTCGAAACTATTGATGCCACATGGACTATCCCCGGTCCTGACACCGCAGAAGAATATAGTGCTGTGGGTTGGAATTTTGCAAAACGCTTAAATGATGTGCTTGATGTGCCTGTCGGTATTGTAAGATGTGCCTATGGCGGTGCAAGAGTTGAGAGTTGGACTCCTCGGGAGATTCTTGAGACATACTCTGATGTGTCGCTTAATCCAGATGATATTGAAAAGATGACTCATTATGTCCGTCCCCTTTTAATGTATAATGCAATGTTCAACCCAGCAAAGGAATATACCTATAAGGGTGTCATTTGGTATCAGGGATGTTCGAATGTTGGTGAGCACGAAAACTATGCCGTCCGTCTTGCCAATATGGTAGAGCATTGGCGCAAGGAGTTAGGGGAGGGGGATATTCCTTTCTATACTGTCGAAATAGCTCCTTATGAATATGATTCTCCTGAACAAGATGGTAAGGCTGCTCTCTTGCGAGAGGCTCAGTGGAAGGCTGTTGATATCATTCCTAATTCGGGAATTATCTGCACAAATGATCTTGTGAAACCATATGAACGCCACAATATCCATCCTGCTGATAAAGCAACTCTCGGCAAACGTCTTGCTGAGCTTGCTTTAAACAAGACTTATGGAAACACAGTTTTCCCAATAGAATGTCCACGCTACAAAAACCATCATATTAAGGATGGTGCTGTTTGGGTAGCAATAGATGCTCCCAGTTATGGTATTTGCAGAAATTATCAAATCGAGGGATTTGAAGTGGCAGGCCCTGATAAGGTGTTTCATCCTGCAGATTCCGTATGGCTTAATTGGCAAACAAATGAGTTTGTCGTGTCAAGTAAGGACGTGCCGGAGCCTGTGGCTGTGCGCTATGGTTGGGAAGATTTTATGCCTGGCAATGTGCATTCGGGAAATTATTTGCCTTTAGTACCCTTCCGTACAGACAACTGGGAGTAACTCAAAGATAAACTATTGAGATTTAAATATCTTCATTAAAAAAAGTTGGATTCTAATGTATGGAATCCAATTTTTTTGAATATCATTTTTTAGTGTTATTAAGCTTTTCAATGTCTTTGAAGGTCAAACTACGGCTCCATTTGGCTCGATCCTTTAGATTGGCACCGGGACCTTTGCTACCTGATTCAAAATATCGAGCAGTCTTCTCATTTTCCGGATTTCGCCAGTTGTCCCAACCTGCCGGCGTGATATGGCTATCCATGTCGCAGTCGATAAACGCTGTATATGCATATGGTCGCCATGGCCTACCTAAATATACTTTCTTAACCTCTGGGTCTGCTGTCAATCGGCAGTTCTTGAATACGAATCCTATTCCTACATTTTCCGGAGTGGATGCCGCTGTGATGTAAGAATCGGCTTTGCTATGAATTTGACAATTGTCAAACCATGCAGTAGCCGGACCGAAAATAAAATCAGTGGTGCCTTCAATATAGCAATCTTCAAATGACAGGTTAGAGTCGTGGCCTGCGAGGAATAGAGTGTCTTGATCGCCCAAGAATCTACAATTTTCAAATGTAATGTTGGTGCCTTCAGTGTGCAAAGCCACAGCCTGTCCTACTCTTCCGGCATTATTGCGTATTGTAAGGTTTTTGAAAGTAAGATTGCAACCATCTACACGCATGGTGTATGTGCGGAATGTACCCATATTGTCAAGTTTCGCATAGTCATTATATGTGATGATAGTCTTTTCCGGATCTTCTCCGATGAAGTCCACATTCTCTATCCATGAAGGTATAATGACTTTCTCATTGTATTCTCCATTTTTGATATTTACGGTCACTCGATAGTCCATATAGGCACGAATGGCCTCAAGGGCTTCAGTGATAGTCTTGAAATCACCGCTCCCATCTGCAGCTACTGTTATTTCACGCATGTATTCAACGCTCCAAGCCTTAGGAGCAACTGTCAATAGCATGACAGCGATAAAAAGCATTCTTACGATTTTCATGATGTAAGGTTTAGGTATTTGTAGTTGCAAAATTAATATATTTATCGCACATATGCAAAGAGGAGTACTCAGGCAGCACTCCTCTTTATAATTCTTAATATTAATTTTGTATTTAAGTAGCTCACAAAAATTAAACGATATATGAAAACCAAGCAGCTTGAAAGATCTTGATATGATAACTGCGGCTAATCTTGGTCATCTTGGCATTGTCGTTCAGTCGCTTAGCTCGCTAAGCTCCTTCACTCCGCAGCCAACCTGCCTCAAGATTATCTCGCATTTATCATATCATTAATTTTTGCGAGCTACTTAACTTTGGGTTTTTATTTCATTTTCGGGCGATTGAGCTTGCTCAGCTGATTCTTGTTCTTCGGGTGTGGCAGGCTCCTTATCTTTTTCAGAGAAAGGAATGTTCATCTTTGTCCAAATAGCGTCAGGAATTGCTTTCCATGCTGCGCAGAGCGCGCCCCATCGGGCATCGATATATTCTATACGAGGATGCTTTACGATTGCGCGTATTATCTGTGGAACAACATATTCGAGCGACATCTCCATCGGGTATGATTTGCCATCTTCGAGAAGAGGAGTGCGAATCCATCCCGGACGAATATCAGTGAAAGTGATATCAACTTTCTCCTTGCGTGCAAGTTGTTCAAGTGCTACCAAATAGGTCTGCGCGCATTTCTTTGAAGCTGAATAAGCTGCCATATCTCCAATTCCATTTGTCCCGGCTACACTTGTCAAAGCTACAATCTGGCCTTTACGCGAATTATCACGGAAATATCCGTAGGCTGCACTTACCATGCGGGCGAAGCCTGCGGCATTAGTTGCGATAACTTCAGCTTCGCGGTGAGGATCAAGGGTGGGGTTAGCATAGCCAATTCCCGCTACATGGAAATAGATATCCATTCCCCCTAATTTGTCAATAAGTTCTTCGAGTTTCTTTGGCCCATCGTTATGATTGACATCTATTGACTCATACTCTACAAAATCAGGATACTTCTCCTTTAATGCTCTTAACTGGGTTGTGTGTCGCGCAGCCAGTCCGGTCTTGACTCCTCTCGAAGCTAAAGCTTCTGCCACAGCCAGACCAATGCCGGATGAAGCTCCCATTATGATGATTCTTTTCATAGTCTTTTGAGTTAAATGTTTGATACGCAAAGATTGCGTTTTCTACTAAAACACTATCGATTGGCTGTTGGTTCAATAGAAAGATAAGACAGTCTAAAGCAATGTTCAGAATCTTCGTTAATCAGATCATAACGACTACGTTTTAAACCGACAACCCATATGATTTCTCCGTCTGAATTTCTTTCAAGTACCCGAATCATTGCTTTCTGCTTGTGGTCTAAACGAGCATCACTAATTATATCGCTTACAAGTCGAGATCCCTTCATTCCGAGAGGCGACATGCGATCGCCGGTTTTCACGGTTCTTAAGGTGTATGCAGATGAATCTGAAGGAAGATAGACAATGTTATGATCTCTATTTCTTTTCAATTCTATCATTGTCGCAGGAGTCATTTTCAATTGAGTCCATTTGAATTGGGGTGCTTCTTCTTCATTTTCTGAATCTTCAATAGTTAGGCGATCTCTTTCAAGTAGAGCTTTATATCTGTCAGAAAGAATCCAAGTCCGATTCTTAAAAACTTTGTGAAGAGAATTCATGATCTCTTCTGCAATCTCAGCATTCCCTCCAAATATCTCGATAAACCTAAGTACAGTTCCAAGTGTGATTCCCTCGGAATAAACAAGAAGAGTATGTTCTTCAGGACAGAATCTTTCGAGTTGCTTGCGGTAGAAGTCTTCGATTATTGATGATTCCTCTTTCATTATGCCTACTGTCTTTGACAAGGATTTTCTTGCACCATGCCATCTTTCTTCAAGTAGTGGAATCACATCACGTCTAATGAAGTTGCGTCGAAATTCACTCGTAAGATTGCTTGAGTCTACGATATATCCCATTCCTAAGTAATGTAGATAATCTTCAATTTCCTTTCGGGTTATCCCAAGGAGGGGGCGGAGCACCCGACCATTGTCCCAATCCATCCCCTTCAATCCACGGCTTCCACTTCCGCGGAGCATATTTAAGATCATGGTCTCTATGTCGTCGTCGGAGTTATGAGCTACAGCAACTCGGTCGAATCCTTCCTCCTTTAGTAGTCGATAGAAATCGGAATATCTTAGTTCACGGCAAGCCATCTCTAAGCTCATGGATGGATTTTTGCGAAGGAAGCAGTCCACATCGTAGTCTAATGCGTGTAGTCTTATTCCAAGAGATTGACAAAGCTGCGAAGTAAACTGAGAATCACGCTCGCTTTCCTTCCCCCGAAGATGAAAGTTGCAGTTGACAGCTTCAATTCTTATATGCATCCGGGGAGCAATGCGGCAACATGCTGTTAGCAAAGCCACACTGTCGGCACCACCGCTGATGGCAACCAGCAGGCTCTGTACGCAAGATTTGCTAAGAATGGTTGATACTGAATTTTCAAGTTTGCGGGTTGCTTTTGACATAATATTTATCTGTAATTAGAAAGCCACACCATCGTCATGGTGCGGCTTTGCAATGAGTTCTGAAGATTCCTTCCGCTTCTTACTTCTTGCTGCGGTTGCCGTAGCGGCTGCGGAACTTATCAACGCGACCAGCAGTGTCGACAAGTTTCTGCTTGCCTGTGAAGAATGGGTGAGAGCTGCTGGTGATTTCGAGCTTTACGAGAGGATATTCCTTACCGTCAATCTCGATTGTCTCACGTGATGCAACAGTAGAGCGAGTGATGAAGACTTCGTCGTTTGACATGTCTTTGAATGCTACCTCGCGGTAGTTGGAAGGATGAATGTCTTTTTTCATTTTAATTTTCTGCAGTTAATTATTTGTTCTTTTGTCTCGACAGGTCGCGATCCCGTCGAATTGGCGGTGCAAAATTACAAAAAAATCGCGAGCTTACCAAATAATTTTATGTTTAAATGTTTAAAAGTTTAGCTGTTTAGGCTAACTGGCGAGGAAGAGAATTAGTAGCTGGGCTACTATCACACGCATGAACATCGTTAGTGGATAGACTGTAGAGTATGCAACTGCTGGCGCATCATTATTGGCTACTTTATTTGCATAGGCAAGAGCTGGAGGATCTGTATAGTTGCCACTAAGCATACCGATGATGGTCAGATAGTTCATCTTATATTTCCAACGAGCTATTATGCCTACTACCAAAAGAGGAATGAGAGTGATGATAAGACCATAACCAACCCACAAAGCACCCCTGACGTTGAAGACAGTAGCCGCAAAGTCTTTTCCAGCGGCTATTCCCACAGATGCAAGGAAGAGGCATATTCCAATTTCCCTAAGAAGAAGATTGGCTGACGAATTGGTGTAAGTCACAAGATGGAACTTCGTGCCATATGCGCTGATAATGATAGCCACAACAAGTGGACCGCCTGCAAGACCAAGTTTCATTGGCACTGACATGCCTGGGAGGAAGAAGGGGATACTTCCGACGATAATGCCAAGGAATATGCCTACAAACATAGTGAAGAGATTTGGTTCGTTGAGGCGTTTCATAGAGTTGCCAAGTCGGTCGCCGAGACGCTGGATATCCTCAGGTTTTCCTACTACTGTAAGGCGGTCGCCAATCTGCAGGCGAAGGTTTGCGGTAGCAAGAAGGTCAACACCGGCACGAGTGACACGTGTTACATTCAACTTATATCCCATGCGGAGGCGTAAGCTTCCAAGTTTGACACCATTATAGTCGGTCTTGGTGACAAGGATCTTACGTGAAACGACAGGACCTTGCACCATTTCCCATTTCTTTTCTACCTGAGGCCCGATAAAGCGATTGAACGTTTCTTCATCTTGAATGGAGCATACAAGCAGAACGAGGTCGCCAAGTTCAAGTGTGTCGTCAGAAGTAGGAATCATCACTGTGCCATCTGGCTTCTCAATACGAGATATAACAAAGTTGGCATTGATGAGTGTGTGAATCTTTCGTATATCAAGGCCCGCCATAAGTTCATTGGTCACTTTTAAAGTCACCACATGGGGAGCAAGCTGCGAATCTTTCGTGTCATTCTCTACTTCCTCAATTTCATTCTTGATATCAATCTTGAAAAAGACTTTGATTAGAATAAGTGATAGAATGATTCCGACTACGCCGAGAGGATATGCAGCAGCATAGCCCATCGCCATATCTTGCGAAACTGTGCTTGCATTCTCGTTGATCTGAAGCACAGTTTGCTGAGCTGCACCGAGTCCTGGTGTGTTTGTGACGGCTCCACTCATGATGCCTACCATTTCTGGAAGCGACGTGTTGCCATTTGCACCACCCTGAATATAGTAGATAGCCACTGCAATGATAGCATTGAGCAACACACCGGTCACTGCAAGCATATTCATCCTCACTCCACCTTCCTTGAAAGAAGAAAAGAAGCCGGGTCCTACCTGCATGCCTATCGAGAAAATGAAAAGAATAAGACCGAAGTCACGCAGGAAATGAAGAATATCATGATGGACCATATAGCCGAAGTGTCCGAGCAAGATTCCTACGAAGAGTACGAAAGTCACACCAAGCGAAACACCGCAGATTTTGATCTTACCAAGATAGATACCTGCAAAGATAATGAAACTATAAAGCATAACCGCCGAGGCGAGGGAGTCATTGCCTGGCGATAAGAGTTCAATCAACCATTCCATGTATGGTCATATAATTTAGAATCTAACAAATTTTTATCGAAACTCAATATTGCTGGAGAGAAAGGGGAGCGGTCCTGAGAGCCAATGTGTCGCAGGACCGCTATTCGTAGCGTTTTATTCGTATTCGATGAGATCTTGATTGGTGGCTATCACATCGCCAACCTGTACAAGAACTTGCTTCACTACTCCTTCGATTTCAGATTCGAGGTCGTTTTCCATCTTCATGGCTTCATATACAAGCACTTTCTGATGAAGTTTCACCTTATCTCCTGGTTTTACGTCGATTTCAATTACGGTGCCACCCATAGGTGCCTTCAGAGTCGGACCAGTAACAGGATCATATGGATTGTTTGCCTGTGCCTCAGCCTCAGCGAGAGCAGCGGCCGCCGCATTTGCTGCTTCAAACTCTTCCTTTCGCTTATTTTTCAAGAATCCGGTAGCTACTGCAGGAAGCAACTCGAGAAGTAGGTATTCCTCTTCGTTTTGAGCAAGCTTGACACCACCGAATTCTTCAAGAACAGGATTCTCCGGCTGGCGGAACTGACTTACATCATAGGTCTTTTCTTCCGGACTTCCAGTAATTTGCTCGCGGAATGCGGGATCGATTTCAACCGGAGTCTTTCCGTATTCTCCCTTTACGAGACCTACGAACTGATTGTTCTTGTTCGTATAGTCGGGTGCACCCTTACGGCGGTCAAGCGCGAGAGCCACTGCCTGAGAGCCGACAATTTGGCTGGTAGGCGTGACGAGTGGCACAAGGCCGGCATCGCGACGGACCTTCGGGATTAGTGCCATTGCTTCGTCAAGTACATCTTCTGCATGAAGAGCACGAAGGTTAGCCACCATATTTGAGTACATTCCGCCTGGAACCTCAGCGTTCTTAACAAGCTCATTAGGTTTAGGGAATCCGAAGTATGCCTCAATCTTGTGGCAAGCATCAAGGAGTTCATCCTCATGATTATTGGTTGCGGCTTCGATAGCACGGTCGAACTCGGCATTAATTTCTGAAGGCATCGCAGCATAAGCCTCGTCGAAATCTTTTGGCCATTTATCTTTATTGAGGTCGAAAGCGGCAAGACTTTGACGAGCCTCTACAAGACCCTTGCGGATCTTTGCAACGGCATCCATGTTGACTTCAAGTTCGATTCCGAGTTTCTGGCAGAATATCCATATAAGTTCAATGGCAGGCGCAGCGGAGCCGCCACCAAACCACCATATGTTTGTATCGACGATATCTACCCCCTTGATGATACCAGTAAGTACGGATGCAAGGCCATAGCCGGGAGTGCAGTGTGTATGGAAATCGACTGGAACAGTAAGGGCCTGTTTCAGTTTCGGCATGAGGCTGAAGATGCGACTTGGATTTACGAGTCCTGCCATATCCTTAAGTGTGATCATTTTCGCTCCGATGCGTTCCATTTCTTTGGCTTTCTCCACAAAATAATCGTCTGTGAAGATTAGTTCTGGGGCTGCAGGCTCTTCGTTTCCACCAAAAAGACGAGCAAAGAACCCTTTCTTCACAGGCTCTTTAGGTTCTTCTTTAGGATCTACAGTGTAGCATACGGCAGCGTCAGCGATACCACCAAGATCATTGATCATCTTTATGGAGTCTTTGATATTATCGATGTCGTTGAGAGCATCAAATATTCGCATCACATTAAGACCATTTTTAATAGCCTCTTTATAGAAACCTTCGAGTACACTGTTTGGATATGGCACATATCCAAATAAGTTGCGTCCGCGTGAAAGGGCACTCAAGAGGGAGATGCCCTTCATGTATTCAGAGCAAGTGCGGAGACGGTCCCACGGGCTTTCGCCAAGATAACGCATCACGGAGTCGGGCACTGCACCACCCCAAACCTCCATGATATAGAACTTAGCGTCCTGATAGAGGGGGAGGAGTTTGTCGATGTTTTCCTGCTTCAAGCGAGTGGCGAACAGCGACTGCTGTCCGTCGCGCAGAGTCAGGTCTCTTACTTTTAGTGTCTTTGCCATAGATGAAATTTTATGGGTTATTGTAATATTAGTCTTTAGAATTTTATGTTTAGCAGTGTCTTTAGAAAAATCTCTGATTTAATCGAAAATACCTTCTACAGATTCTGCTTGTACCTCTACTTCTCCGTTATCCCATTCTTCGCCACTGCAGGCGTCGAAAGAGGCTGGAAACTCGAATTTCGAGTCTTGGCTATAAGGAAGGCTCTTATCGGCATACACCTTTTGCATATATAGTCCATATACTGGGAGTGCAGCACGTGCACCTTGTCCAAGCGCCATAGTATTGAAGTGTATATAACGTTCGTCACCACCAACCCACACTCCGGTCACGAGGTCAGGTGTGAATCCCATAAACCAGCTGTCGGAGTTCGAGTTTGTCGTACCGGTCTTTCCCCCCATCTGCGCAGATATCCCATATCTGCTTCGAAGACTTGCGCCGGTGCCGCTCTCAACAACGCTCATTAGCATTGAGAGAATTTTCCAGTAAGACTGTTCATTTGTTACTTCAGTGCGGTGAGGAGTGGCATTATAGATAAGATTGCCCTGGTTGTCTTCAATTCGGGTGACGAACACCGGATCTGTGCGTATTCCTTTGTTTGCAAAAGTTGTGTAAGCACCAACCATGTCTCTTACCGGCACATCTACGGTACCCAGGCATAGGGGCATATATGCTTCTATATGGCCAGTCAGACCAAAAACTCTCATTTTATTGGCAAGGTTGATAGGTTTCAGTTCATTCACAAGACGTGCTGAAATCCAGTTGTTAGAGTTGGTAAGCGCCCAATGAAGAGTCACCATTTCTCCTACGTGGCCACCTCCGCTATTGCGAGGACTCCACCCATTAAATGTAGGCTGGGTATTAAGGAAGCGAGAGCATGGAGTGAAGTCTTGTTCCATTGCAAGAGTGTAAAGGAATGGCTTGGCAGTAGAACCAATCTGCCTTTTCCCTCGGCTCACCATATCGTATTGAAACCATTGAAAGTCAGGGCCACCAACATAAGCTTTGACATTCCCAGTATGTGGATCCATACTCATTACGCCAGTACGCAGAATCGACTTCATATAAAGAAGAGAATCACGGGGAGTCATTGTGACGGTCTTACTTCCAGGTACAGTCTTGCCATCTTCCTTGACATAAGCGAAGACCTCCATTTCTACAGGAGTATTGAATGCTTTTTCAATCTCTTCAGCCGAACATCCGGCAAGTTTCATCACCCTGTGCCGTTCGCTTTGGCGGATTGCGTTTTTAATAAGTTGTTCCACTCCTTTGGTGGAAAGCTCTGTTTGGTTGGTCGTATAAGGTCCGTTTTTCTGTCCCTTTTTTTCCTGGAAGAAAGCAGGCTGTAGGGTTTCTCCCAGATGCTTTCTGACGGCTTCTTCCGCATATTCCTGCATGCGGAGATCAATTGTGGAGTAGATTTTAAGCCCATCAGTGTAAAGATTATAGTACGACCCATCGGGTTTGGGATTTTTCTCAATCCAGCCGTAGAGCGGGTTTTCTTCCCATTGAGTTGAATCTGTATTATAGTTACCCATCGCGATGTCATACGCCATCTTATTGTCATACTTCGATCGTTCTGGACGTTCAGGTTTCTTGGCAGTCATGAGGCGACGAATTTCCTCTCGAAGATATGGGGCGGTACCAACCTTGTGGTCAACCTTATGATAGTCAAGACCAAGAGGAAGATTCTTTAAAGAATCGCACTCTTCTTTGGAAATCTTTCCATCTTTTTGCATTTGGTCAAGCACTACGTTGCGGCGGTTGAGCGTTCGCTCGGCATGGCGAAGCGGATTGAAGTAGCTTGGATTCTTAAGCATACCTACAAGCATTGCAGCCTCTTCGCAACGAAGATCGCCGGGTTCTTTACCGAAATATACGTTTGCTGCTGTTTTGATTCCAACCGCGTTATTAAGGAAATCAAATCGGTTGAGATACATGTTAAGTATCTCATCTTTTGTATAAAATCGTTCCAGCTTGAGTGCAATCATCCATTCTATGGGCTTCTGCATGGCGCGTTTCAGCATATTTGAGCTTGGCTGAGAATATAACTGCTTTGCAAGCTGCTGAGTGATGGTTGAGGCACCACCACTCGATTTGTCGCCCATCATGATAGTTTTAATCATCGTGCGCCCAAGAGCCATAAAGTCAATTCCGGAGTGAGACTCAAATCGTACGTCTTCAGTTGCTATAAGTGCATCTATGACATAAGGGGAGAGCGCGTCATAATCAGTATAAACGCGATTTCCAGCCCCGGCAAAATATCGACCAAGTTCAGTGGTGCCATCCGAAGCGTAAACTACACTTGCAAGCTTATCATGCGGATCTTCAAGCTCCTCAATAGGTGGCATATATCCTATGACACCATTGTAGATCATGAGCATAAAGATTGCTATGCAGCCTCCTAAAGCAATAAATGCAATCCACATCCATTTGATAATGATACCAGCCCTGATATTATTTTTAGGCTTGTTGTCATCATTCATCAAAAGTATGTCGTCGTCGGTCGTCTTAATATTTTTGCGTGTTTTGAATATGTTCATGTGTGTAACACTTCTGTTTTAATCTGCAAATTTAGTCATTTTTATGGATATGGCAAAAGTAATTTAGTTAAAAGTGATTGTTGATGCTTAGAATAAGATGAGAGTTCGAAATGGGTAAATCAACAATCGAAAGGAGAGGTATGGGATATTAAGAAGAAATTTTGTATGGAATTTTGAAATGTCGGGTGGAATGATTAAATTTGCAAAATGACTCGTAGATATGATATAGATTCCGTTGAGGATGCGTTTACAAGGTTTCTCAACGAAGGAAATTACCGAAAGACTCCGGAGCGTTTTGCTATTCTTCGGAAAGCTATTGAAGTGCATTCCCATTTTGATGTCGATGCGCTGCATATGGCAATAGAAAGAGATGGTTATCATGTGAGTCGCGCCACGGTGTATAATACGGTGGAGTTGCTCGAGAAAGCTGGAATACTCAGTAAGAATGTCTTTGGACAAAATTCTGCTATGTATGAAGTGAACCATGATAATCATATTCATCTTGTATGCAAACAGTGTGGTAAGATTCGCGAGATAGAGAATAGCCATATCGCCGGTCATGTCATGCAACTACATCCGGAAGATTTCTCGCCGGAAAACTTCGCGATTACTATTTATGGTATTTGCGGAGATTGCATATCAAATGAAAAGAATTGAAAGATTAGATGCTTTTTTTGATATCTATAAGCCTATAAATCTAATAATAAATAATTTTAATATATATAATCATGGCTAAAGTAAAACCTTTCAAGGGAGTCCGCCCTCCTCGCCATTTAGTTGAAGAGGTTGCATCTCGACCATATGATGTGCTTAACTCAGAAGAGGCTCGTAAGGAAGCTGAGGGTAATGAAAAATCACTCTATCACATCATAAAACCGGAAATAGATTTTGAACCCGGATTTGATGAGCATCATCCCGATGTCTATGACAAGGCTGTGGAGAATTTTTTGAATTTTCAAGAGAAGGGTTGGCTCGTGCAGGATGAGAAAGAAAATTATTATATCTATGCTCAGACAATGGATGGTCGTACTCAATACGGTTTTGTGGTAGGAGCATGGGTAGACGACTATATGAACGGCCGAATCAAGAAGCATGAACTAACTCGGCGTGATAAGGAAGAAGACCGTATGAAGCATGTACGTTGCAATAATGCAAATATAGAGCCAGTCTTTTTTGCTTTTCCTGACAATGAGGTTCTGGAACAGATTATTCGTGAAGTGACTAAAGGTACTCCGGAATATGACTTTATAGCTCCTGACGGTTTTGGACATACATTTTGGGTGATTGATGATGATGCCACAATCGACACTATAACAAAAGAATTTGAAAAGATTCCCGATTTGTATATAGCGGATGGTCATCATCGTAGCGCTGCAGCAGCTCTTGTAGGCAACGAAAAGGCAAAAAATAATCCTGACCATAAGGGAGATGAGGAATACAACTATTTCATGGCGGTGGCTTTCCCGGCATCGCATCTCCGAATTATTGATTATAACCGTGTGGTAAAAGACCTTAACGGACTTTCTGAAGAAGAATTTCTAAACAAGCTTTCCGAAAACTTTATTGTAGAGGAAAAGGGGGAAGAAATATATCATCCATCCGGACTCCATAATTTCGCTCTCTATCTTGGAGGAAAGTGGTATTCTCTCACAGCTAAAGAAGGCACATACAACGATGCTGATCCAATAGGAGTTCTTGACGTTACGGTGTCTTCAAATCTTATTTTGCGTGATATACTTGGAATCAATGATCTTCGCAGTGATAAGCGCATCGACTTTGTAGGGGGAATCCGTGGTCTTGAAGAGCTAAAGAGGAGAGTAGACAATGGAGAGATGAAAATGGCACTTGCCCTTTATCCTGTCACTATGGATCAACTCATTGCTATTGCTGACAGTGGCAATATTATGCCTCCAAAGACCACTTGGTTTGAACCTAAACTGAGGTCTGGACTTGTGATACATAAGCTTGATTAAGGATAAACACTGACGATTATATATTAAATGCCCGCGAGACGATATTTCCTCGCGGGCATTTAATATATAATCGTTAGTGTTAATATTATCTATCAGATTCAGCTATCCATGCGGCGAGGCCTGCGTTGAAGCTGTCGGAAGCAAGGAGGGTTTCAATCGGCAGATGCATGCGATAGCGCCAATAGTGCTGAGAGTTGGCTGGAATATTGATCAGTTCGTCATGAGGATTGTCTCGACGAAGTTGACTATCTGTACTTAGCCAGTCTTGAAGCGGAAGAATACAGAGCATTGACGGTGATTTAAGGTGTAAGTCAACAATCTTGCTGCAAATCCAAGGCTCCGCATAAAATGGAGCTTGTCCGGGTTCCTTCAATACATAGTTGAAGAAACGCTGTGTAGCAGTAGGATCTTGTTCCCACCATGCTCTAATGCCGTCCATGTCATGTGTTGAAGTGGTGCAGACGCTATAGTATGGATAGTGCCATGTCTCACCAAATTCAACTTTTGGATCTTTTGGCATTCTCTGTATTTCAAGTGCCAGTATCTGAAGACGCTTCATTACCTCCGGCACGCAGTCAGGAATCATCCCGAGGTCTTCAGCGCAAGTGAGCATTCCGGTTGAGTCGAGAAGAGGCGGAAGCTTCCACATTGCTTTGCCATACCAGAAATCGTTCATCCTGTGATAGAAGAAATCATTGTAAAGACGATTAAAACACCAGCGCTCGTAGTCTGTCAATGCTCGGAATTGATAAGTGAACTGAGCAGAGATCCTTGGATGATAATGTCCTTTATGATATGGATCCTCGATGAAGAGAACATCATCGATAAGGCCCATAAGTGCATTTTTGATGCGTGTGTTCTTATCATCAGGTGCTAGACGAGAGAAATGATCTTCGACTTTTCTCTGGTTGTCTACAAATTCTTTCAGCCTATAGCGACCTGCACTTATTTCCTCAAGAAATTCATGTTTGGCTTCTTCTGTATATTCTCCAAAGAAATCGCTGAGCATCCACTCCATAATATATGGATTTGCTTGTATTTCAGGATGAATCCAGAAATCATAGTTGTTTTTCAATTCTTCTGGAGAATATGGGAGTGCCGGATTGAAATAACCGAGAAGACCATGGATAGCAGTCATCGGAATTTGCCATATGCGGAAGAACCCAAGAATATGGTCGATACGGTATGCATCGAAATATTCTGCCATCTTTTGGAATCGACGTTTCCACCAAAGAAATCCATCTTTAGCCATCTCATCCCAATTATATGTAGGAAATCCCCAGTTTTGACCAAGTACAGAGAAATCATCCGGCGGAGCACCAGCCTGACAATCCATATTGAACAGGCGAGGGTCTTTCCAAGCATCCACACTCTGGCGGCCTATTCCGATTGGAATGTCACCTTTCAATACAATCCCGTGCTGATGAGCATAATCGCGAACTTCTCTCAGTTGTCGATCAAGATGATATTGAACATAGTAGTAATACAGAATATCATTCTGATGATTCTCAATGAATGCTTCAACTTTCTTTTCGTCGTATACAGCATATTCTCCCCATTGTGAATTATCGGCAGTGTGGAAGTGGTCGCGAAGTACTGACCAAGCAGCATAAGAACGAAGCCAATATTCATTTTTCTTTACAAATGATTTATATTCCACACTTTCCCTTGTGGCCTTACCTTGTTCAGCATAAATCTCATGGAGATAGGCATTCTTAAGATTGTTTACAGCCTCATAGTCAATCTGCGACAGTTCGTTAAGCTTGGCAATCTCAGCTGTATAGAAGTCGCGGCGCTCTTTATCCTTAATAGCTCCTACAGCTTTTAGCCGGAGATACATCGGATGAAGTGCAAATGTAGAGTTAGCGCTATAAGGATAAGAGTCGGTCCAGGTCCCTGTCTTGGTAGTATCATTGATAGGAAGCACCTGAACAATTTTTTGCCCTGTCTTTACACACCAATCTATCATCTTTTTAAGATCGTAGAAGTCTCCGACTCCGGCGTCTTCATTCGATCGTAGTGAAAATACAGGTATTGCGGTGCCTGCACCCTTCCATGTCTTGCGTGGATTTTTGAAGCGCAGACCATCGAAAATCAGAGAAGTTCCTTTTTCCTTTGGAAAGAAATCAAGACGACGGTTGTCTCTTGCTTCCCATTCTACGACCTTGCGGGTTTTCTTGTCAAGAATGACAAACTTGTATTCAAAAGGAAGCTTAATATCCTTCATGTCAATCTCCACTTCCCACACCGGATAGCGAGCGTCGTTGAATGTCATTGCTTTCTCGGGATTCCATGCCCCAAGAGAACGAGGTTCACCGCTTATGGCAAGAATCTCATCGGGCTTCACCATTGGAGCAGTCACCTTAAAGATAACATTGCCAGCTTTTGGAGAAATGGGCTGATCTCTGAAATTGCGGCTCAGCATGCCATCGACAAAAGCTGAAGAATAATAAGGTTTGTCGTCGGGGACATCTTGCCATGACGCATGTATGTCATAAGTTTTTACATCATTTCCCGCTTCGAACCTATGTGGTGCTCCCCATTCCTCTCTCCATGGTTTACCTTCTGCTTTGACGATAAATCTGTAGGAGAAGCTTTTCAAGGAAGCAGGAATATCAAAAGAGATTGTCCATAGATCGGGAGCTGTAATCTCAAGCATTGGAGCCTTTAGAGGGTCATCGCTACCAAGTTGTGGGATGGAGCCGCATATATATACGGCTTCTCCCCACTGGGTATGATAATCAATATGGATCTTGACTTTCATGGGTTTTGAGTTTTTCAATTGTCAGTTTTCAGATTTAGATATTATCCGCAGCGTGAATTGCCGCAGGAAGTGCAGATAAGACATCCTTCTTGATAAACAAGTGTCTCGGCTCCACAGTTCGGACATTTTCCACTTCCGACAGTGCCATTAGGCACATATTTTTTCAAAGCACGCTCGACTCCATTTTTCCAAGTGTTGATACTGTTGGAGTCAAGTTCCAGACCCTGAACGAGTTTGATCACTTGATCGATTGGCATGCCATATCGCAAAACTCCGGAAATTAATTTTGCATAATTCCAGAATTCAGGCTTAAATTTTTCGCTCAAGCCTTCAATTGTCGTCTTATAACCGCGCTTATTTATAAACTGGAAGTCATAACGTTTGCGACCATCAGGAAGAACTTGCTTGATTATTTTTCCATGGTTTATGCTCTTAGGGCAGAAAATGCCATCCTCGTCATCTGCAAGGCCTGTGAAGATTTCATAAGGTTTTCCATCTACCAATCCAACGAAAGCGATCCATTTCTCCTTGTTGTTTTGGAATCTAACGACGTCTGCTTCCAATTCCGTAGGGCGTTTTGCAACGTGATCGGGAGTATGTATTAGAGATGGTTTGTTGTCTTCTTTTTTCTTTACTGCTTCGAGCACATTGTTGCGTGAACCATCGCGGTATACTGTGCATCCTTTGCATCCGGCTTTCCATGCTTGCATGTAGAGTTCTCCGACGAGTTCTTCTGAGACATCTGAAGGAAGGTTTATCGTCACGGAAATAGAATGGTCTACCCATTTTTGTACAGAACCTTGCATACGGACTTTTTCCATCCAGTCAATATCGTTGGAGGTCGCTTTGTAATAAGGAGATTTTTTGACAAGTTCATCTACTTCCTCTTGCGACATATTCTTTTTAGGCTCCATGCCGTTTATTCGCATCCATTCGATGAATTTTGGATGATAGACAAGGAATTCCTCATATGCTTCTCCCACTTCATCTACAAAATCGACAGAGACGTTTTCATCTCCCGGAACAATCTTACGGCGACGTTTATATACCGGAAGGAAAACCGGCTCAAGACCCGAAGTGGTGCGAGTCATGAGTGAAGTAGTGCCGGTAGGAGCTATAGTGAGGCAAGCAATGTTTCGACGTCCGTGCTTTACCATTCTTTCATAAAGTTGTGGGTCAGCCTCTTTGATGCGCAGGATGAATGGGTTGTTTTTCTCTCGCTCAGCATCATAGATTTCAAAAGCACCTCGTTCTTCAGCAGCTGTCACAGAAGCAGAATAATAGGCAAGAGCAAGCTGTTTATGCACTTCTGTTGAGAAAGCGGTTGCCTCCGGAGTGCCATATCTCAGCCCAAGAGCAGCAAGCATGTCTCCTTCACCCGTGGTGCCACATCCGGTGCGTCTTCCAAGAAGAGTTTTGTCTCGAATCTTCTCCCATAAATGAAGTTCAGTATATTTTACTTCGTCTGTTTCAGGGTCCTCTTTAATTTTTGCGATTATTTGTTCGATTTTCTCCATCTCGAGATCGATGATATCGTCCATGATTCTTTGGGCTTTACCAACATGAGTCTTGAAAAGTTCAAAATCAAAAGTTGCCTGAGAAGTGAAAGGATTCTTCACATAACTAAAGAGGTTGATTGCAGTCAGACGGCAGCTATCATACGGACACAGTGGAATTTCACCGCAAGGATTCGTTGAAATTGTCTCAAATCCAAGGTCGTCATAGCAATCAGGAATACTCTCTTTTATAATCGTGTCCCAGAAAAGTACACCCGGTTCGGCACTTTTCCATGCATTATGCACAATTTTCTTCCAAAGAGAGGACGCGTCGATTTCCTTGGAGAATATAGGATCATCAGATTTTATTGGGAACTTCTGGACATAAGGAGTTCCACTTTCTGCACAAAGCATGAAAGTGTCGTCGATTCGAACAGAAACATTGGCACCAGTGACTTTGCCTTGCTCCATTTTAGCATCAATAAATCCTTCTGCATCGGGATGCTTGATGCTCACAGTCAGCATGAGTGCGCCACGTCGACCATCCTGAGCAACTTCTCTTGTGGAATTGCTGTATCGCTCCATAAAAGGAACAAGACCAGTAGACGTGATGGCAGAATTTTTGACCGGAGTTCCTTTAGGTCGCAGATGACTTAGATCATGGCCCACACCTCCTCTTCGCTTCATGAGTTGTACTTGTTCTTCGTCTTCGCGGATAATTCCGCCGTAAGAATCTGGATGTCCGTCAAGGCCAATGACGAAGCAGTTGGATAGCGAGCCAACTTGAAAATTATTACCAATCCCAGCCATTGGGCTTCCTTGAGGCACTATATATCTAAAGTCTTTGATCAGATCATAGACTTCATTTTCGCTCATGGGATTAGGATATTTGTTTTCAATGCGAGCAATTTCCGATGCGATTCTGTGGTGCATATCGTCGGGTGTCCTTTCATAAAGATTTCCATATGAGTCCTTAAGGGCATATTTGCTTGCCCATACACGGGCAGCGAGCTCATCTCCGTTGAAATATTCAAGGGCACCAAGATAAGCCTCTTCTCCGGTGTATCGTTTTGCGTGGTCAGACATAGGGTTAAAGGTGTATTGTTGTTTGATATTTGTATGCAAAGTTCGTAAAAAATTTCCAAAAAACATATACGTTTTAAGTATAATTTTTCTGAAAATTTTCTTAAATTAAATCTAAAATACAGATATATAGGAATCTATAAAATCTGTTGACACCAAAAAATTATTTTTTGGTTCTTATGGTTAGTATAAGTAATCACATAATGCTTATATATGTTGCACTCAGCATGTATATTAATTGAGTAGGTTCTTAAGTCGGTCTTCGTCAAGAATTGTGAAGATTAGCTTTCCTGTAGGAGTAAGCGATGGGTCCTGAAGTGACATTAGTTGGCCAACAATATTTTCCATCTCTACTGAGCTTAATTTACGCCCGCGGGTTATAGCTGCACTTCGAGCCATAACCAAAGCCATTCTTTCCATGATGTCGTCGACGGGATTAGATGTGCCATAGCTGTCGGAATCTTCTCTAACAGATTCAAGAATCTTTAATACAGTCTCTTTTGCATCACTTTGGCTAATCATAGTCGGGACGGCTGCAATTTGCCATTTATTGTCTTCCTCATATTCGAGAGAGAAGCCAATAGCAGTTAATTCTGTCTGAATCTGGGCAAGGGCGTCCTGTTGGTCTAAGTCAAGAGATATTGTCTCGGGGAAAAGGATTCGCTGGCTTGTGACCTCCATTCGCCTGACATTTCTAAGACAATCTTCAAATAGAATCTTTAAATGAGCCCGGTGCTGATCAATCACCATTACACCTCTACGAGAGCTTGTGATAATATATTTGTCGGCATATTGAAAACATTCTCTACCCGGAAGCTTTGTATTTTCGTCGATAGAGGGGAGAACTCCTTCTACAGGGATCTTGTCACGTGCTGATTCCTCTTGGCGGTTCATGAAGCGGTTGTAGAGAGTGTCCCAATTGCGGGTATTGCTATTAGTTTGCGGTTTGGAATAAAAATTAGACCCATAATTATGGCTGGAAGATCCTATTCTATCAGTCTTTCTGCCATTATTAGATGATGGATTTATATCAAATGGATTGTAATCTGATGGTACGCTGATTACAGGATTTTCCGTTCCCGATTCACTCGGGGATTGCACTGGTACGAGATCTGTATCGAAATCTATTTGGGGAGTAGCAGCAAATTTTCCAAGAGCAGCTTTCACACTTGCGCCCAATATACTAAGAATTTCCTTCTCTCTTTCGAGTTTCACCTCGTTTTTGCTCGGGTGAATGTTGATGTCTATTTCAGAAGGATCCACTTGGATTTTTACGAAGTAGCATGGTTGTGTGTCAGTCGCAATAAGATTTTCAAAACATCCGGTGATTACCTTGTGCATCTTCAGATGGTTTATATGGCGCCCATTGGCAATGAGATGCCATAGGGCATTTCTTCTGCGTGCAAATTCAGGACGTGAAACGTAGCCTTGTATCTTGACAAGATCCGTATCCACATCTATTGGAATCAGCTGCATGTTAAGATTATTTTTCCAAAGATCATTGATGCGTTGGAGCATCGTGCCCGGACGTAGGTCTAATAGGCGGCTTCCGGTGTCGATGCTTATGCGGAGATTATTGTTGACAAGTGCCATCCGCTCGAATTCTCGCATGATGTGGCCAAGTTCTCCTGCATCAGACTTTAGAAATTTTCGTCGGGCCGGGAGATTATAGAAAAGATTGCGTATGCTAATGGAGGTGCCTTTTTCGCACATACATGGTTCCTGATCTTCCACGACTGAACCATTGATAAGAAGTCTTGTGCCCATTTGTGAGTCTTCTGTGCGAGTGCGGAGCTCCACTTGAGAGATGGCACAAATTGAGGGAAGAGCTTCCCCCCGGAACCCCATAGTGTGGAGAGAGAAAAGGTCTTCTGCACTTTTTATTTTAGAGGTAGCATGACGCTCGAAAGCCATTCGTGCATCAGTTTCCGACATACCCTTGCCGTTATCTACCACTTGGATAAGGGTTTTCCCGGCATCCTTGATATAGATCTTAATGTCTGTGGCACCAGCATCGGCAGCGTTCTCCACGAGTTCCTTGATGACGGAAGCCGGGCGTTGTATCACTTCTCCAGCAGCAATTTGATTTGCAACTGAGTCTGGTAATAGTCTGATGACATCCATAGGGTAGGGTAGTTGTTTATCTGTTAGTTTCTTGGTTTGAAAGAAGAAATGGTTTAGGATTATTCAGCGAAATACTGTTCGAGGGCTTCCGGGATTTCTCCGAGTTCATCATCCCATCGGATTATACCGTCGATTTCTATGCGCTTGGGGCGTATCGCATCCAACCATCGGAAATTAGGAAGATACTTTTGAGCTTTCTTCACGAGGAATATAGGTGTAGTATTACCCGTCACCTCCGGCCACATCTTTATCTTTTCGATTTGTTTGTTTTCCAAATCCACGGTCATATAGCTGCTTTCTGCATCGACGAGTTTGTTGAAAGATGAGTCATTTTCCATAGGAAGCATGATGACCTGTACGTTGCCATCTACATAAAGACGTTTAAGATAATCGTCTTCAAACCACGCCTCCATTTTCTTCCCAGCAAGTTGATTGTAGAAATCTTCGTCAACATATTCTGCCATAAATCCTGATTTTGGAAGAAGTGCATGATCCACGGTAGAGTCATTGAAATGGAGGATAATTTCTTCACCGTTTACTTGGCGCTCTCCACTCCACACTACAGGCTTTCTCTTCATATACATGAGGGAGTCATTTTCATAGATTTCCAAAGTGTCTGCCACACCCTGGATGTCTTGATTGAAAAATCGTGCCCTTGGATAAGCCTTTGCAACATGATAATCCCTAATTTCTTTAATTATCATTTCAATTTCGGATTCATTGTCGTTGGGCTGTTGTATGGCATGAGTCGCTTTTTTCCCTTCAGATATATTCGCAATGTTTTTAGGTGTTTCCGTTATGCTGTCTGAGATTCCAAAGACACTGTCGGGAGCCTCTATTATGCTGTCGGAAACAATAAGAGTAGAGTCCGTGAGGGTAGGAATGCTATCATCTGGTATGTCAATATTGTCTTCAATTGCTTCTTCAAAGTCCGGAATCGATATATGATCTTGTTTGATGATCTGCAACATGGAAGCGAGAAGAGATTGCATTTCCCCTTTAGATATAGGGGCTAACATTTCATCATCTTCATAATCCCATTCAAGATATTCAAAGTTATCAGCAGAGAATGGTTCTTGAATAAATTTTTCAGGATAGAACTTTGGCACTCTGATAGTGTCTTGTCGGATATATGTGAATATAGAGTCGGCTCTAAGAAAAAGAGTGTCAGGACGAGAATATTCCTTCAGAAGAGGATATCCCGTAGCAAAAGCCTCCTTGGTTGAGTCGTTATACATACCGAAGGCGCTGATAAGAATGATTTTATTAGCGGTGTCGGTGATAATTGTTGGTTGTGAGAGTTTTGTGATATCACGATATTGGTAGGCCCAACTTATGCGGGTGGCATTGTCGTAGATGATAGAATCGCCTTCCAGAGTTGTGGCTCTTCCAAGAGAATCCTTATGAATGATGGTGGAACGATGTAGCATCTCGAGATTATTTAATTGAGTGTTATACCATCCCTTGCTTGTATAAATAGTATCATTCGGACCGTAAATGTCGGTGGGGCTCTCAATGCGTGCCATATGAGTGGCAGTATTATAATATAGAGTATCGCTCAGAAGCGAGAAGTTGTCTTTATGATTGATGAGCTCCACATCATAGAAAAACTCAGCATCTTTAGTTCGACTGTTATATTGTCCGAATACGGAAGTAAGGGTGTTAACCTCATCTTTCAGCAGACCTCCGCAACCGTAGAACCCGGTTTCGAGATCAACGTCATAGTCGAGAGTATCGGTCAAAAGTTCTCCGCTGGGGTCTTTTAGTCGGACTTTCGATTCAGAAGGACCCTTTGTAAGTTTTGCGAGCCGAGCATCACCATTGTAATAAAGTTGGTCTGCCCAAACGAATAGGGTATCCCCTTGTTCCATACGTATATGGCCGAAAGCGTCAAGAGAGTTTATTTCCGGATAATAGTATGCGGAGTCGCAGAACATCCAGAGAGAACCTTGACGGAATTTTACATTCCCGGTCACTATCTGTTTCTCAGTGGTGTCATTCCACGCAGGCTGCAACTTGTAAAGACTGTCTGCGTATTCAAGAAATACTTTATCGTTTTGATACCTGTTTTGAGAGGGAATTACAGGTTTTATAGGTTTTGTTGGTGCGGGTCTGGTGTAAGTCTCTTCTTTTTTTGAATTAGCTTTTCTTTTGGCTTGCTGAGCAAATGCACAGAAAGCGATGTTGCCGAAAAATATCAGCAACATCATCCCAATAAATCCCAGAATTCCTTTTTGATATCGAGTCATTTATTTCTCGGCCTTCTCTTTCTCCCATCCTTCGTAGTGGAACTCGCAATTGTCCCACCCCTCGGATATGTGCACATAAGTGTCTTTGATTTTCTTTTCCACCCAGTCTTTGATTATCTGCTCCTTCGTATAGTTTTCATACATTTGCTTAAGCAGATTGTAATCTTCCGCAAGATTGGCAGAGTGTCCGGGTATTCTTGTTTGAAGCCTAACTATGGCAGCAACTTCCTGGTTTTTCTTCGGATTTGTCATGATAAAAGGCTCACTGATATCGCCAGGCTGCATTTTCTCAATTCGTTGAGCGATTTCAGGAGGAAGGTCTTGCATCTCAAATCGTGTGGTGCCGAATCGTTCGCTATATTGGTTTGAATTGATCATCAAACCCTTATTGTTTCGAGAATCCTTGTCTTGACTGATGTAGCGAACGCTCTCGTCGAAAGTGAACTTGCCGGCAGCGATCTCTTTTCTGACTGAGTCAAGTTTCATCGTCGCATCTCTTAGATCTTTTTCGTTGACCTTGGGTTTGAGTAGAATGTGACGTACGTTCACTTCATCTCCTTTTCGATCGATAAACTGGATAATATGATAACCGAATTCAGTTTCCACAATACGGCTTACTTTCTTAGGATCGTTTAGGTTAAATGCGACATTTGCAAATTCCGGCACATAGGTAGAACGAGTGGTAAATCCAAGCTCGCCGCCTTTTGTGGCACTCCCGGGGTCTTCGCTATAAAGAACAGCGAGTGTATAAAAATCAGATTCTCCTTTGTTGATACGATCAGTGAAATCACGCAGACGTGCCTTTACATCTTCAATCTCCTGTTTTGGAATAATGGGATTGAGTTGCATAATCTGCACTTCCACTTGCATTGGCACGTATGGCAGACTATCGGCAGGGAGTTTCGCGTAGTATTTCTTTACGTCGTTAGGAGTTGCTTTGACATTTTTCGTAAGATTATCTTGAACCGTTTCCTTAATGTAGTTGGCTTTCATCTTTTCCATGACATCATCACGGAGTGAATTCCAAGGCTTACGGAAGTATTCTTCCACTTTCTCACGACTGCCAAGACCCTTTACGAAATAGTTGAGTTGCATCTCAACTCGGGGGGAGAGGCTGCTTATAGGAGGTTCGATTGTATCAAGTTTGCCTTGATGAAGATAAAGCTTTTCTACAGCGAGTTGTTCCGGAATCACGCAGTAAGGATCACCGCTTGGGCTTACGCCCATACTTCTCATCTGTGCATACTCTTCCTCGATCTCAGATTTATATATGGCATTGTCGCCGACAATCCAAGCCACTTCGTCGATCACATTCTTTTTAGGACCTGCATTGGAATCCGCAAAAACTGAGATTCCTAATGAGATAGCGGCTATAGCCGCAAGGCTTATTGTAATAAAAGTCTTTTTCATTTGTTCTGTATGATGTATTTGCCTTCTTTCAAAATATTATTTTCAATAGCTGATTTCCGAAGCGCCTTAATAAGTCCGGATTCGTAATCAGCGAGATGTAGCGCCTTCATCCTGTCTTCGATAATTGGAGCAGCATACTCTTCGGGCATGATAGAGCCGCTCTTTTTAAAGTCGGTCAGGTGAAGGATATGTATCATGCCATTAAGCTCGGTCTCAAAGTCAACGGTGCTTTCAACGAAATTATCGCTGTCTCCAATTTTATATGGAATTTCGCCAGAGATGACATCAAAGTCAGTCCATTGGTCGGCGAAATATCGGAAAGCGGTTGCTTCACGTCGCCCAGTATTTTCTAACGCATCATAAGAGTCTGTATCAGCATTCTTCATCCATTGGCGAATGTCGTCGATATGTTTAGAAGAAGCAGCTACTCTTATATATAGACCTTTGACAATTGGGCGTTCAAGACGCAATTCATTAGCATGCTGCTTATAGTATGCTTTCACTCCATCCATATCGACTGGTTGGACACCGTTTCTGCGCATCTTCCGCCGGTAAGAATCAGCAATAAGGCTTCTTCTGTAGTCGGCTGTCAGATTGTTGATGCGTTCCATATCGTCAATCTGACTTGCAGCGAGGTCTTCGATCAGAAAACCATCAATCCATTGGTCGGCAATTTTACGTATGAGAGCAGAACTGTCAGCAGGGGAAATGCCCGGTGGAAGTTGCTTGAGAATATCTGGCAACAGCAATACCGAATCGCGGTATTGTGCCACGATGTCGTTATCGGTAGCATCAGTGTTGCTTGAGTCACGTCCGCATGCCGCCATCAATCCAATGCAACTCAGATATATTAGGGCTATCCTTTTCATCTAACGAGCAAAGTTACAAAAAAAATTGCAAGTGTGCAACAAAAAATGCCATAAAGGAAAAACCTCGGTGGACGCCACCGAGGTTTTTATATCTGTCGTAAGTCAATTCAATACTTAGAATGCCTTATTTAACTTTCTTGAGAATCTTTTCGTTGACAGTAACCGGGTAGCGCGATTTCAGCTTCTCTACCCATTCATGTTCAAGCTGGTTCTGATAGTCGCTTGTCACGAGACTTTTGACATCAGTCATGGTCTCTGGCGCATCAAGAAGCTTTGGTTCAAATATGAAATATACAGTATATTTCTTATTGTTCGGTTTTACTGGTTCACCACCGAAGATCACATTGTCGACCATAGCATTCTGTCCTTCTTCCATCAGAATCCGATCCATTGAAGCTTTCCCGACGAATTGCTTTCTTATTGCTTTCAATGCATTATCGTCAGAAACTTCTCTTAGGGCTGTTCTCACAAGTGCAGCTATAGAGTCGTCGGTAGCCTGAACCAGAATGCCTTTTACGTGAGGCTTTGTCCATTTATAATCACTGCGGTGTGCATTGAAGTATGCATTGAGACCATCATTGTCTTTAGCCGCTTTATCCCATACTTCCCTAAGACTTGCTTCGTAGAGCAATGATCCTTCCCGGTATTCGTTGAGAAGGTTATGATATTCAGGCTCATTTGCATAAAGCCATTCGTATTCAACTTGCTTGAGAGCCTCATCATCAAGATCTTGTTTCTGGAGGATCTTTTTGTGTTTCTTACGAAGATTGTTGATAAGATTTTTCTCCACGAGATTATAGCGTTCGTCTTGAGGGTTGGCGATGCGTTTAAGCACTTGTGGTTTCATTTCAGCAAGAGAAGCTGGACCTTTAGCATCGAGTTTACGGATGATGTGCCATCCGTATTGGCTTCTTACAGGAGTGGAGATCTCATTAACTGCGATAGCAAAAGCCGCGGAATCGAATGGTTCTACCATCATTCCGGCACCAAACCAGTTCAGCTTTCCACCCTGTCTGCCGGAGCCTTTGTCGTCACTGAGTTCGCGTGCAAGGTCTTCAAATTTTTCAGGATTGGCAACCACCACATTGTAAATGCTATCGATGCTTGCCTTTGCAGCAGCTTGCTCTTCAGCAGTGGCAGTTGGAGCCACCATTTTCATGATATGCTCAACGAATACAGTTCCTCTGGCAGGACGATGCTTTCCCCCTTTAAGAATATGGAAACCTTGAGGAGACTCCACAATTTCTGAAATCTGATTCGGTGCGAGAGCGTAAGCGGCTTTCTCAAATGCGTATGGGAAGCGTCCTGAAACGATATAACCCATACGTCCTCCAGCATTGCTGCTTGCTCGGTCGATGGAATATTTAGCAGCCAATTCAGCAAAGTCCCCACCATTAATAATCACAGAGCGGATAGAATCAGCTTGGGCTCTTGCCTTGCGAGTATCTTCGTCAGATTGGCCTTTCGCGAGCATGATATGGAATGCCTCCACTTCCTCCCTGCTGAGATCGTATGCTTCCTTGACGAGAGAATTAAGGAAGAGGGAATCTGTCATATAAGGAGTCGCAAGATCTTCCTTGTATTGATTCATCTCCTTTTGAAAAGCCAACATCGTGTCGAGTCTCTGGTTTAAAGCATCAGCAACTTTAAGTTTGTAGATCTTAAACATTTCAGCATATTCCTCAAGGCTCTGAGGATCCACTTGCTGTTGCTGATTCTTGTGGTATAGGTATTCGAATTCAGAGCGTGGGACATCCACGCCATTAACCGTCATGATTACTTCATCCTTTGCCGTAGCGTATAATATAGAGCCGGCGATAATGGATAAAGCAGCTATGTGCTTTCTTTTCATTGTCGTTGTCGATATAATAAAATCGATATAGTAAAAATCAAAAAAGAGTGAACCGTTTCGAGGTGTCACTCTTTTTTTAACGTATAATTTATCCGAAAATTGTATAAGATTTTATCGAATTAGCAGATTTTGCAGTTTTTATCATTGTCAAGACGAAGTGAGAAGAATTCAAATTGACAAATTGACAAAATGTCGACTTTGAAATGATAAAGACTAGTCGGCTTGGTTTAGGCCCGGGTTTTGTGCAAGCTTGTCGAGAACGTATTGGGATGTCACTTCGAAATTCTTGGTCTTTGAGGATGGAACTTCATACATTGCATCTACCATTACTGTTTCAACAATGCTTCGGAGACCACGGGCTCCAAGTTTGTATTCGATTGCTTTGTCAACGATTGTGTCGAGTGCATCATCTGTGAATTCGAGTTCCACCCCATCCATCTCAAAGAGTTTCTTATATTGACGGATAATAGCATTTTTGGGCTCGACAAGGATTCTTCGAAGAGCATCCCGATCAAGAGGATCAAGGGCAGTGAGCACAGGGAGACGTCCAATAATCTCAGGAATGAGACCAAACGATTTGAGGTCTTGAGGCATCACGTAGCGCATAAGATTATCGCGTTTCTTCTTTGCATCACTGCTGTTTTGGCCATAGCCGACAGTATGAGTATTGAGACGGGCGGCAATTTTGCGCTCAATGCCATCGAAAGCACCACCACAGACGAAAAGAATATTCTTAGTGTCGACCGGAATCATCTTCTGTTCCGGATGCTTACGACCACCATTTGGGGGAACAAGCACTGTAGAACCTTCAAGAAGTTTGAGCAGACCTTGCTGTACACCTTCACCGCTTACGTCACGTGTGATTGACGGGTTGTCGCTCTTTCGGGCAATTTTGTCAATCTCATCAATAAAGACAATGCCACGCTCAGCTTTATTGACGTCGTAGTCGCAAGCCTGCAGAAGACGAGTTAGGAGAGACTCGATATCTTCACCAACATAGCCGGCTTCAGTGAGGACGGTTGCATCAACGATGGTGAAAGGTACATCAAGGAGTTTTGCGATAGTCTTTGCAAGAAGTGTCTTGCCGGTACCGGTCGGACCAACGAGAATCACATTCGACTTTTCGATGTCCACGTCTTCAGCATCCTGTTTCCCTTCATCGAGACGCTGTATACGTTTGTAGTGGTTGTAAACCGCTACAGCCATATATTTCTTAGCCTCATCCTGGCCAATGATATATTGGTCGAGAAATTCTTTGATTTCCTTAGGTTTTGGGATGGAATTCTTTTCTTTTTTCTTAGGCTTGTCAGAATTCCGTTGTGCGAGTTCAGCTTGTGCCGTTGTCTCAATATATGAAACGCAATCGGAGCAAAGAGCCAGGCCTGGCATAATCTCCACGACCGGATTAGCATCAGAGTCTAAAACCCCGCACATAGCGCACTGCAACCCCGATCCCTGTGTCTTTTTTGCCATGATTGTTAATTATTTCTTCTTTTCGTTGATGAGAATGCGGTCGATCATGCCATATTCCTTAGCTTCAGATGCGATCATCCAGTAGTCACGGTCGCTGTCGGCAGCCACTTTCTCGAGGCTCATACCACTATGTTCGGAAATGATACGGTAGAGCTCATCCTTCAGTTTCAGTATCTCGCGAGCAGTGATCTCGATATCAGAAGCCTGGCCTTGAATGCCACCCATCGGCTGATGGATCATCACGCGGCTGTGGGGGAGCGCAAAGCGTTTTCCCTTTTCGCCAGCCACAAGAAGCACTGCAGCCATGGAAGCAGCCATACCTGTGCAGATAGTGGATACGTCGCTATTTACATACTGCATAGTGTCGTAGATGCCAAGACCTGCATAAACAGAACCGCCAGGGGAGTTAATGTAGAGAGATATATCTTTGTCAGGATCTACTGAGTCAAGATAAAGGAGCTGAGCCTGAATGATGTTGGCGCTCTGGTCAGTCACCTGAGTACCGAGGAAGATGATGCGGTCCATCATAAGGCGTGAGAATACATCCATTTGAGTGACGTTAAGCTGACGCTCTTCAAGGATATATGGGTTCATATAGTCGGCGTGAGGCACAGTTACTGCGCCTGCCTGGCGGTTGACGGCTTTCTGATAGCCATCGAGCATATTGCTGTTGATGCCGAGATGTTTTACGGCAAATTTTTCAAATTCGTTCATAGTCAATTCATTTAATTCTTAATGCATAATTCATAATTCATAATGCATAATGAAGTCGATACAGTTATATTCTTAATGTAGACGGCGATGCAG
>CAZGGB010000032.1:0-31970 GCA_964525115.1 uncultured Sangeribacter sp.
GCTCCGGCTTCGCAGGTCTTCAAAGATATTCCACTGCTACTTGGAGCGGCGACATCGCAACACGCTGGGAAGACATGAAAGCTCAGATATCTGCCGGTCTTAACTTTGCCATGAGTGGTATACCTTGGTGGACGATGGACATCGGTGGCTTCTGCGTCGAAGACCGTTATGTGAAAGCTCAACAAGAATTCCTCAATACGGGCAAAGAGAATCCTGACCTTAAAGAATGGCGTGAACTCAACACCCGTTGGTATCAGTTTGGCGCTTTCGCTCCACTCTTCCGCGCCCATGGACAATGGCCCTACCGCGAAATCTTCAACATAGCGCCCGAAGATCATCCTGCATATAAGTCTGTAGTATATTATACCAACCTGCGCTACGACCTGATGCCATATATCTACTCGCTTGCAGGCAAGACCCATTTTGACGACTACACAGTGATGCGCCCGATGGTGATGGAATTCACCGCAGACCCTGCCACACGCAACATCAGCGACCAATATATGTTTGGTAATGCTTTCCTTGTGGCTCCGGTGTATAAATACGGAGCTCGTCAGCGTGAGATTTATTTCCCGAAGGGTGCTATTTGGTATAATTTCTATACTGGAATGGTTGCCTCTAAGGGTGGAGAGACAGTCGTAGCAGGAGCCCCCTACGAGCAGCTGCCACTCTATGTACGCTCAGGTGCTATCGTACCATTCGGCCCGGAAATGCAGTATTCCGATCAGAAACCTGCCGACGTGATCAATCTCTACGTCTATACAGGCGACAACGGAGAGTTCACCCTCTACGAGGATGAAAACCTCAACTACAACTACGAAAAGGGTGCATACTCAATGATCCCGATGAACTTTGACAATGCAACCGGAACTCTGACAATTGGCAACAGAAAGGGCGAATTTCCGGGAATGCTGAAAGAACGCACTTTCAATATCATCAAGGTTTCGCCAGAGACACCGGTAGGTTACTCTCGCGATGCCAAGGGCCAGACCGTAAAATATTCCGGCAGTGAGGTGAAAGTCAAAATCTAACGATCAACGATGAAGATCAAGACGCTATTAATCGGGCTGATGGTGCTTTTTGGAGTGAATATCGCTCCGGCTGCCCGCGACTCAAGAGCCCTTAATTTTGATAAAGGGTGGAAGTTCTCGCTGGATAATCCGGCGGGAGCTTCTGACCTGAACCATGACGATACAGCATGGAGAAACCTCAACCTCCCCCATGACTGGGCAATAGAAGGCAACTTCAGCAAAGACAATCCGTCTGGGACGGGTGGCGGTGCGCTTCCCGGAGGGATCGGATGGTATCGCAAATCATTCACTTTCACCCCATCAATGAAAGGGAAAGAGGTATACATCGATTTCGATGGTGCTTACATGAACTCCACTGTCTACATCAACGGTCATGAACTCGGCACTCGTCCATATGGCTATGCTTCGTTCAGCTACGACATCACTCCCTGGCTTCGTCCGGGAAAGAATGTGCTTGCAGTAAGAGTTGACAACACTGAGCAGCCTAATTCAAGATGGTATAGCGGATGCGGCATCTACCGCCATGTGTGGCTGAGGATTCTTAATCCGATACATGTGAAGAAATGGGGAACTTTCGTGCGTCAGGACAAGGTGACGAAAGAGGCTGCCAATCTTTCTGTAATCACCAACGTTGAGAATACCGGGAAGAAAAAGACTAAGGCTACCCTTGAGACTACAATCTACTCCCCTGAAAGCGTGATTGTTGCCTCTACTTCCACCCCTCTCCTTCTTGAAGCGGGCAAGGAAAGCGAAGTGACACAAAACCTTTCGGTAAGCAATCCTGAGCTTTGGTCGGTAAAAAACCCTACTCTCTATACAGTAGTAAACGAAGTGAAAGTAAAAGGTCAAACCATCGACCGATTCGAGACTAAGACCGGATTCCGCTTCATGGAGTTTGATGCAGAAAAGGGGTTCGCTCTCAATGGAGAGCGAATGAAAATCAATGGCGTTTGCCTGCACCATGATGCCGGTGCCCTCGGCGCAGTAGTAAATAAAGCTGCTATCGAACGCCAACTTAAGATTATGAAGGAAATGGGAGCGAACGCAATCCGATCTTCTCACAATCCTCCGGCTCCTGAACTTCTTGAGCTTTGCGACTCGATGGGCTTCATGGTGATGGACGAGACTTTCGACATGTGGAGAAAGAAGAAGACATCTCATGACTATTCACGATATTTCCCGGAATGGCATGAAAAAGACCTCACTGACCTTGTAGTGAGAGACCGCAACCATCCGAGCATAATAATGTGGAGTATCGGAAATGAGGTGCTTGAACAGTGGAGCGATGCAAGTGCCGACACTCTTTCGCTTGAGGAAGCAAACCTCATACTCAATTTCGGACATGGCGACGAAATGCTTGCGAAAGATGGTGAACCATTAAGTGTCAATTCACTACTGACCATAAAACTCGCCGACATGACCCGCGAGCTTGATCCTACACGTCCGGTGACCGCTGGATGCAATGAGCCAAATCCCGGCAACCACCTTTTCCGTTCCGGAGCTCTCGACATTATTGGCTTTAATTATCACGACGACTGGTTTAAGGATGTGCCCAAGAACTTCCCCGGTAAACCTTTTATAGTGACAGAAAGCGTATCTGCCTTGCAGACACGAGGATACTATCTTATGCCTTCCGACAGTATCCGCCTTTGGCCCGAACGCTGGGACAAGCCTTTCTACGATGAGTCTTTCTCCTGCTCTGCCTATGATAATTGCCACGCTCCATGGGGTAACACCCACGAAGGAACTATGCGACATGTGGAAGACAACGACTTCATCATGGGGCAATTCGTATGGACAGGATTTGACTATATCGGTGAGCCGACCCCCTATGGATGGCCCGCGAGAAGTTCTTACTTCGGACTTGTAGATCTTGCCGGAAATCCGAAAGATTCTTACTACATGTATCAGAGCCGTTGGCGTCCTGATATCGACGTGCTCCACCTCTTCCCTCACTGGAATTGGAAAGATGGTGAAGATGTCGATGTTTGGGCATACTTCAACAATGCAGATGAAGTGGAGCTTTTCCTTAACGGTGAATCACTCGGCACAAAGGCTCCCGAAGGGGATGCATATCATGTGGTGTGGCGTGTTCCTTTCACTCCGGGCACTCTGGAGGCAGTAAGCCGCAAAAATGGCAAGGAAGTGAAGCGTACTTCTATATCGACAGCTTCTGAACCGTATGCACTTCGCCTTACACCCGATCGCACAGAAATCAATGCCGACGGCACTGATCTATGCTATGTAGCTGTAGAAGTAGTAGATAAAGACGGCAACCTATGCCCATGGGCAGAAAATGAGATTTTCTTCTCTGTGGAAGGAAGCGGATTAAATGCCGGCACCGACAACGGCTCACCAATTTCTTTGGAACCTTTCAAATCTGACCGAAAGAAGGCATTCTACGGCCGAGCTTTGGTAATAGTCCAGAATAACGGTGAGGATGGCCAAATCAAAGTAAAAGCCGCCTCTCCAGGCCTAAAGGAATCTACCGTAATTATCAGCGCCCAATAATACCATTATAGCTAATTAAAAAAGAAAGGAAGGCTTCAAAAAACCTTCCTTTCTTTTTATTTCAGCACTGCCGAGACTTGTTCAGCAATCTGCTTCATGCCGTGGATATTGGGATGGCCGGCGGTCTTGTCAATATCCTGCAGTTGGATGTATGGGACTCCGTAATGATCACACGCCTCAACTATTGAGGTAGTGATCTCAGGTTTCAGACCATCATTTATGATATAAAGGAGCTCAGTATTCGGATAGCGGTCTACTATATGAGAGAGCATATAAGTAAGTGCCGGACGGAAAGATTTCAGTTGCTCTTGATTCCAGTCGCTCCAAACAAATTCTCCAATAGGCGAGTTAGCCCAAGAGTCGTTGGTGGCGCCAAAAATGAGGAGAATATCCGGGCTGCCAAGATTATCCATACGATTGATGAAAGCTCTCTCAGTGTAGTCTTCGCCGCGATAGCCTGTAGTGCATACGGTAGAGCCGGAATAGGAATTGTTTTGCTCAAGCTTATAGCCACCATCCTTAATGAGCTGATGCCACCAAGTCTGCTTTACATCGCTGACATCCGTACGCTTGGGATCAGCCTTGACAAAATACCACATCTCATTGCTCTTAGGCTCAATGAAATTCTCAAATGTAGAATACGAATCCCCAAGTATGGAGACACTTTTCTTTGACTGAGCCGACACAAGAGAGCCGGCAGAGAGAAGGAGGGCTGCGGCAACCGCCCCAATCTTCCTGATGTAGGTCTTATTCATGGTTAATTTGGTTTTTGTTGCAAATTTAGCTATTTTTTGATTCCTATGCAAACTTCTCCAACAGTTCATTATCATATTCTCACAAGAAAAGCAAAAAAGCCATAACATTTCTTAAAAGTCAACGCCCTGAAGAGAACAACGGCAATATTGACAAACGGGTTACGTTAATTCTTTGTATGCGGCTATTTCCCGCCTGATATTTTCCATAACTGACGGCAATGCCGATCATAACGAACACCTAAATGCAACTATTTACCAACACAACATTTAAGGCAGTATGCCATGCCGTTGGCACAATCCACAGGAATTTGAGCATAAAGACTCTTTTTGCTATCGACACGCTTTCGCTCATACTCTTTGCCATTGTGATTCTTGGCTTGGCAAATCATATTCCCGCCAACTACAACATAATCATTCAGAGTCTATTTGTAGGAATCACCCTTTATTTGACCTTGCATTTCATGCAGCGAAGACTCACCGGAATGGTTATGTTCAAGATATCTATGCTCCTAATACTTTATTTACTAAACTACCTAATATTTGTATCCTAATTCTTCTATAATCCCGATCGGCCCTTATCTTCACAGGTGAGGGTCGATTTCATTTATGTCGACCAGACGATGGAGTATGGCAAAGACAGTCAGTCCGGCAGCAGAGTGGATATTGAGTTTTGCAGATATGTTGCGGCGATAGGTGGTCACGGTATTGATAGAAATGAAGAGCTTGTCGGCAATCTCCTTGTTTTGCATCCCTCGCGCGACACATCGCAATATGTCTTTTTCTCTCTCTGTCATGCTCTCAAGAAGCGAATCATGCTCATCTTCATTGTCATCTTCCGGCACTGAGTCGCGCTCCTTCAACTGCATGCTCCGCTCCAGACGCTCTACAGCGGGGAGGAACATACGGTCTTCTATCTCGCAATGTGAGCAAAGGTCAGAATTGCAATCTATGATATCGTTGAGCGCGGAGACAAGCAACAGATTATTCATGACATGATAATGGCGTATGAATATATCCTTCAAATCATCAAGTTTCTCGGTCATACTCGTATGCCCTACTGAATAGTCGGCTATACGGAACTCACCGGCATCCTCCCCTTTAAGAAGACGATCGACATAACTGAATATACTGTCGTTCTCATGCTCCATGTGGCGACGCACCTCATTGCAGTAATCGTCAAAAAACTTAAGCAACTGCAGCATAACGTCATCAATTGGGAGGGCGCTTACCGCAAGAAGAAGCTTGCGGCGTATGGAGGGCAAAAGAAATTCAAGGAAATAAGAATGAGCACTTCTCAGATAACCCATCAGAGAAGTCAGCGACACGTCGATTGTATACGGACGATTGTCAATAAGGTTACACACTGAGAGAAAAGTGCGCTCATCTACTCCGTCTTCGGCACAGACTTCCTTCACTGTCTTATCACCGAAACCGAGTGATATTCCAAATCTGGCTGCTACCATCATCAGGTCGCTGTTCTCTTCAATTAGATTGCGAAGTTTATCCGTCGCCACATATGCCTTATTTCTGTCCAACATAGCCTTATATCTCAATAACCTTATCACATTATACCCCCTAACCCTTTAAGCCCATAACCTTCCCAATTAGCTCGCATGCGTTAATGGGGAGAAAAAATTCACGATGCAAAAGTAAGAAATATTTTTTTACGATGCTATACTCATTTTTGAGTATTTTGTGGTTTTTCATCATATTTTTTCAATTTTCATCAATAATTTTATTTAGAATTTGTCTAAATAGTGAGTATTGCAGAGGTTTTTTTTCAGTTGTAATTTTGCATCCGAAAAAATTGACCGAAAATGAAACCATATTTTTCTGTAATATTAGGAATCTATGCAAGCATAGCCGCTATTATACCGTCGCCGACTTTTGCTGGCGAGAGGGTTCAAACATCGCATTCCATTGCTGCGACACAGGCCGACACCACTGGCTACAACAAATTCCGTTTCGGAGGCTACGGAGAAATGGTGGCATCCTTTAAAGACTATGGTATCAACCGATTTGCCGGCACAGCCACTGGCAATACCCGCACTCATAGAAATTCAATCGCAATACCCCGATTTGTACTTGCTTTCGACTATAAATTCAATCCAAAATGGATTTTAGGAGCAGAAATCGAATTTGAAGCAGGAGGAACAGGCTCTGCAATTGAACTCGAGAACAGCGAAAACGGGGAATATGAAACCGAAATTGAAAAGGGAGGGGAAGTGGCTCTTGAGCAATTCCACATAACAAGACTTATTATACCACAATTCAACGTTAGAGTCGGCCATATGATAGTGCCCATAGGGCTTACCAACGCCCATCATGAACCTATCAACTTCTTTGGGACCGTGAGGCCTCAGGCCGAGACTGCACTTCTTCCCTCCACCTGGCATGAGACCGGCATCCAATTTTTTGGATCGTTCGGAAAAAGGTTTACAAGGTTTGATTATCAGCTCATGATTACAGCCGGTCTCAATGCCAACGGTTTCGATCGCAATGAGTGGATAATCGGAGGTAAACAAGGATTTTTTGAAACTGACAACTTCACATCGCCTGCATACATAGCACGTTTGGACTATCAGGGAGTGCCTGGACTCCGAACAGGAGTCTCTTTCTACTACTGCCGGGATGCCGGAGCAAACTCCGATAAAGAGCATACCTATTCCTCTATAGGGCGAATACCTGTAGCCATCGGCACATGGGATGCCCAATACAAAAATAAGTTTGTGACTGCACGCGCAAACTTGACCTATGGATATGTAGGGAATTCAGCCGCTCTCAGCGATGCCAACAGAATGCTCTCCAACAAATCCCCTTACAGCCGACTGATTCCAATTGCTAAAAATGCTCTCAGTTATGGTGCGGAGGTCGGCATAAACCTAAAATCAATCATCAAAGGGGGTTGCCCGACAATCTATCCTTTCGCTCGATATGAATACTATAATCCTCAGTATCGAGGAGAGGGATCCAAGACCACAATGGACCGCCGTTTGGAAGTCAGTCAATGGCAGGCAGGACTCAACTGGTTTGCGCTCCCTAACCTCGTCGTGAAAGCCGACTATACTACACGTCAGATCGGAACTCAAAGCGTATTCAGCAAAGGTCCTTACAACTCTGAAAACGAATTCTCAATCGGCATAGCCTACATAGGCTGGTTCCTATCTAAATAAACCCAGAGATACACCGCTATTGAAACGAAAAATAAATCAAATCATATGAAGAAAAAATACTTACTCGCATTTTCCGCACTTCTTTGCGCAAGTGCAATGACACTTTCCGGATGCTCAAACAATGACGATCCGAAGACTGGAAACGATGACAATGACAACGCTGCCACTCTTGACTACACTGAGAAGAACGCTGCAAGCTGGGGCAACTATATGCAGCAGGTGGCTATACTGCTGCAAATGGATGCCAATACTCTTTACGAGGCTTGGACTGTCTCCTATGAAGGTGGATCTCCTTTTGCAACAAGTTTTAAGCAGCACAATGGCGGCAACTACTCAAGTGCCCTCAGCTGTGTGGAGCAGATCATAGAAGGTTGCGCCGACATTGCAAATGAGGTGGGAACTGCCAAGATTGGCGACCCCTACAACCTTTATATCTCTGGCGACACACAGGCTGCCCTTTACTCTGTGGAGTCATGGTATAGCTGGCACTCACGCGAAGACTATTCCAATAATATCCTTTCAATACGCAATTCTTATTATGGATCACTTGATGGCTCTGTAAGCCCCAAATCTCTTTCTTCGCTCATTGCCACTGAGAATTCTGAATTAGACACCAAATTGAAAGCTGCCATAGCAGGAGCATCCAATGCTATTCTTGCTATTCCCCAGCCTTTCCGCAATCATATCAACAGCAGCGAAAGCCGCTCTGCAATGACAGCTTGCGCAGACCTTGAGGAACTGCTATCTAACGACCTTAAAACAGCTGTCAACAAACTGGGTGATGACAGCCGCTTCCAAGATATCGTAGACAACTATGTGGATGTAGTGGTAGTCCCCACCTACAAGAGCCTTAAGGAAAAGAATGAGGCTCTCTATAAGTCAGTGATGGCATTTAAGAACAACCCTTCTGATGCCAACTTCGCAAATGCATGCAACGCATGGCTCGTGGCTCGCGAACCTTGGGAAAGAAGCGAAGCATTCCTCTTCGGTCCTGTCGATGCTCTTGGTCTTGACCCCAATATGGACAGCTGGCCACTCGACCAAGATAATATCGTGCAGATCCTAAATTCCGGCAACTACGACAATCTTGACTGGAGCGACGGTGATGACGACGATACCATCGAGGCAGTGCAATCAGTACGTGGCTTCCACACCCTTGAGTTCCTCCTCTTCAAAGACGGACAACCCCGCAAAGTAAAGAACTGAACAAATATCTATGATAAAAAGAAATCATTGCATCTATTTTTACCTCGCGTGCATGGCTGCTTGTCTATCGGCGTGCGAGAGCGACGGACTGGATGTGCTTGACATCGAGGTTCCTGCCGGCTATGAGCTGTCGGCAGGAACTTCCACCATATTCCTGAATTCTTCGGTTGCCTACGATAGCGAAGCTCCTTGGGTGAAGGGTGATTATCTCACAAGATTCGTGCGTGGAGACCGTCTCTACGACGATGTGCGTACTTCTACCAATGGGCAAGGCGGTGGACTCGGACCGGTATACGCCGGATATTCATGCGGAAGTTGCCACCGCAATGCCGGACGCACACGCCCCGGAGTATGGAACGATAACGGATCCGGATCTTACGGATTTTCAGCCATGCTCGTATATATCACAAGAAAAAATGGGGCTTTCTTCCGTGATTATGGCAGAGTGCTCCACGATCAGGCAATCTACGGCGTTAAGCCGGAAGGGAAACTGAAAGTAGACTGGAACTATCAGCAGTTTTCATTTCCCGATGGCGACACATATGAGCTTGCATATCCTTCTTACACTATCACCGACTGGTATGCCGACGAAATTGCACCGGAAGACCTCTTTTGCACAGTGAGAATACCACTCCGCCATGTAGGCATGGGACAGCTTATGTCTCTTGACCAACATGAAATCGAACAATTGGCGGCAAAAAGCAACTATCCGGAATGGGGCATCAGCGGACGATGCAACTATATCAACGAGCGTGGCGTCACAAGCCTTGGCATCTCCGGCAATAAAGCACAGCATGCCGACCTCACTGTAGAACTTGGCTTCTCAAGCGATATGGGTGTCACCAACAGCCGATACCCTGAAGAAATATGCGAGGGTCAGATTCAGATGAACCAAGGATCAATGATGGGGCTTTCTTACGATCAACTCGATATCTCTACGGAAGATATGGAAAACGTCGACCTCTACATGCAGTCGCTCGGTGTTCCGGCTCGCCGTAATGTCAATGACCCGGACGTAAAAAGAGGGGAAGCACTTTTCTTTGAAGCTGGATGTCATCTCTGCCATGTGACGACCCTTCACACCCGTCCACGAGGCTCTACCCTACTCGCCGGCACGCAGCTCCCTTGGCTTGGCAACCAGACAATACATCCCTATAGCGACTTTCTGCTCCACGACATGGGGTCGGAAATCATGGGAGTAGGTCTCAACGACAATTATGTGTCAGGATTAGCCCGTGGCAACGAGTGGCGCACCACTCCCCTCTGGGGAATAGGCCTGCAGGAGAAAGTCAATGGTCACACTTGTTTCCTCCACGACGGACGCGCCCGCAACTTCACTGAAGCCATCATGTGGCATGGTGGGGAGGGAGAAGCTTCAAAGAATATTTTCAAGAAAATGCCACGTTCAGACCGCGACGCAATAATAAAATTCCTTCAATCACTTTAATTACCTATCAAGATTAATCCCGATTGATCAAGTTTCATCATGATTAATCAAAAAACACCTCCATATGAAAAAACTAATCATTCCTGCCATATGTGCTCTCTTCTTTGCTCCTCTTGCTCAAGCCCAGTATGACACAGATACAGAAAATGGTGTCGTCTCTCTGGCAGACCATCGCGGTTTTACATTCACCACAAAGAAGGGTGACTTCCTCTTCAAACCTTATCTCTTAGTGCAGACCTCTGCCAACTACAATTATTATGATGATGCAGGGCTCGACCCTGCCTATAATCAGGATAATGTGGCAAACTCAGGCTTCGCAATTCCTTATGCAGTGCTTGGATTCACAGGCAAAGCTTTCAATATTGTGACTTTCAATCTTTCGATCAATGCTGCTGCTTCAGGTGGAGGGATTCTGCAACAGGCTTGGGCTGACGTTCGCCCTTCTGACGAGTTCGGTGTCAGAATAGGTAAGTTCAAGACTCCTTTCTCCCACGCTTATCTCACCACCTTTGGCGAGACTCTCTTTCCGGTACTTCCCACTTCGCTTACTGCTTCTGTCATTCTCCCCTATTCGCTCAATGCAGTGACTCCGCATATCGGAACCGGATTTGACCTTGGAGTGGAAGTGCACGGTATGGTCAAGGATAAATTTGGCTATCAAGTAGGTCTTTTCAACGGCACTGGAGCAAGCGTCAACACCGCCACCAAGACCATCAGCGACGACTGGCATATACCCTCTCTGCTTTATGCAGCTCGACTTACTTATCAACCCTTCGGCGTGATGCCCGCGTCGCAGGGCGACCCTCGTCGTCTCAATAGCAATAAGATGCTCATAGGAGTTTCCGGCTCCCTCAATGTAGAAAGTGAAAACGAGAGCACCAACGATTTCCGTCTCGGTTTGGAATGGTCGTGGATTAAAAACCGTTGGTATTTCGGTGCAGAATTCTATTATATGAACGTAGGATTCACAAAAAGACAGAAAATCGATACTTCCTACAATTATTTTGGAGGATACGGACAAGCCGGATACTTTATTACTAACAAACTTCAGGGATGTCTACGCTACGACTTCTTTGAGCGCAACTCCACAAAGAAAGGTGGATTACTTAACATGCCGGCTATTGGAGCAAACTATTTTATAGACAGCATTAATCTTAAGCTTCAGGCGATGTATCAGTATACAGGTCGCACAGGTCACGCTCGCCAGATGGACCGAGATGAGGACAATCTTGGACTCGCTACAAGCTCGGTGACCATAATGGCACAATACTCTTTCTAAGAGCTCATCTCATAAGAATTATAAGGACTTAGACAACTTATAGAACTTATACGACTTAAAAATATTTTATGAAATTCCATCATAGCATTATCATAGCAATCGCCTTGGCAGCCCCTCTCGCCTCTTGCGACGAAGGACGCATCTACAACGAGGACATTGTGCAAACAGAAGAAGGTGGTTCGGCTCACTTCTCAGGAGAAGTGACGGGAGCCGACACGTGGAGTGCCGGCTATACACTTGCCCTTGCCGGATTCGAGGATGGCAATGACTATGCAATCATCAGCAAAAATATCGAGACATCTCTCTCAAGTGGGAACTGCGATGTGACTCTATCCGGTATTCCACAGGAGGTTAATACAATTGAGCTATGTGCCATTGACCGTCTGCGCCGGCGCGTAGCGACTTTTTTGAGTGCTGACTACAATCCGCAAGTCGAGACACTTCAGATCAGCACGGATGGCTTGGATATATCAATGTCATCAGCCGTACAATTGGAGATATTCAACCCCACCTGTGCGCAATGCCACGGAGGCAATGGGCATGCCGCAGCAGGACTCGACCTGCTCGCCGGCAATAGCTTTGATAATCTTATCTCCGTACCATCCCGCAAAATTCCCGGAATGGATCGTGTTGCACCCGGCAAAAGCGCTGAGAGCGAACTATTCTTGATTCTTAACTCCGACATTTCTGCCGACTGGAACTACGATCACTCTGTAGAAGTAGTCCGTCAAGAAAAACTTGATCTTATCCGCAACTGGATCGATAATCTAAAACCAGCAACCAACGAATAACACAAAACGCACCACGCAAAACAATTTTTTTTGCGTATATCGAATAAAATGGTTATTTTTGTAGACTGTTAGCAAAATGAAATATCTTAATTTCAAATATGACGGGGCAGATGCCAAGATAGCTCTTTTTGATAAAGGTCGAAAAGAGATGCATGCATATATCAAGCCCACAACAGGATGCGATGCAGCAAAGCAGATCAATTGTATCCGCGAAGCTGTAAGCAAACTGGCAAACGATACCGGCATGACCCCTGTCTTCAAAAGATGGCTTCTTAGTGATCCTGCCAATCAACGCCCCTTACTTCCAAATAGCGAAGAGTGTGCGGATTCCTTACTCGGACAGTCACCATTAGACGGCACAAAAGCCACACTTCTTGTGCTTTTTGAGGAAAATTCCGACTTTTCCCACAAAGACTGTGGTCTTTGGGAAGACAGCAGAGGACGCATATGGGTGGGCGACGGCTACAATGTGTCGACCGGCGACTCTCTCACAATGACTGTAGCTTACCTCGAAAGATTGGCAGATGAACTCAAACACCGCGGAGCTTCATTGAAAGACAATTGCCTACGCACTTGGTTTTTCGTCCGTGATATAGACAATAATTATCCCGGAGTCGTGCAAGGGCGCAATAGTGTCTTTGCTCGTGAAGGTCTCACCAGCGACTCTCATTTCATTGCCTCCACAGGCATTGAGGGACAATGTGCCGAACCAAAGCGTCTTGTTGCTTTCAATGCTTTTGCTGATGTCAATGTGAAGCCTCAACAAATCACATACATCTACGGCAAATCGCACCTCAATCCCACATATGAATATGGAGTGGCATTCGAACGAGCCACCGCCGTTGACTATGCCGACCGCCGACATGTCTATATCTCTGGCACTGCCAGCATCAACAATAAGGGTCAAATAGTAGCCCCCGGCGATATTAAGGCACAGACACTTCGGATGCTCGAGAATATCGGCGTCCTTTTGGCAGAGGGAAATTGCGAATGGAATGATGTGGCTCATATGACGATATATCTACGTGACATCGCAGATCATGCGCTCATTTCAGAAATGATGGAAGAGCGTTTCCCTGATATCCCCAAAGTCATTGTCTTGGCACCCGTATGCCGACCCGGTTGGCTGATAGAGACTGAATGTATGGCGATCAGAAAGGCTGATAATCCAACATATGCGCCCTACTGAGATCATATTGTTTGCTACAGCAATCGCTGTCACCTTGATGATTGGGGTCTCTTCTCTGCTCCCTGCAGAAATTTATTCATCTGCAGTCTGGAAAATATTTTGGATTGGAATCGCAACTGCGATGATCATTGGAATAATAATGGGGCGTCTCTGGCGGAATGTGACCGCTTTTCTCATGCACGTTTCGTTTCTGTGCATGATAGCGGGGGGCTTCTGTACTTCTCTCTTCTCCCGCCGTGGGACGCTCCATCTTTTCCCTTCACAGACTGCAGACTACTTTATTTCCCAAGATGGAAAGAAGGAGCAACTCCCCACATCTGTCACACTTCTGAATTTTGCTCCTGAATATTATCCCGGAATGAATTTTCCCAAAGATTTCAAATCAGAACTGCTGACTGCCGCCGGCGACACTATGCATATTTCTATGAATCACATAGGATATTTGGGGAGCCATCGCTTCTATCAGACCTCATATGATGACGCGGGAGGCACAGTGCTGACAGTGACTTATGACCCTATTGGGATTGCTGTCACATATTCCGGATTTCTTCTATTTGCCATCAGCGGACTCATATGGCTATGTAAGATATATTGGAAGTCTCGGTTAAGAAAAAAAAATTCACAGTTTTGCATATTGCTGGGTTTCTTATGCCTCGGCACAATTGATGCCTCGGCTATTCCAGCTGTAGATTTGAAGGTAGCAGATTCGTTGGCAAGCCGTCAAGTGATTTTCAATGGTGAGACAGTCTCTTTTGCCAAATTTGCCGACAGGCTAACATACAAGTTGACAGGGCAAGGAAGTGTTTCAGGACTCTCTCCAGAGGCTTTCATTGCATCGCTAATCAAATATAAGGAGGAATGGAGTAAAGTCCCCTTCATCAAAGTAAAGAGCAATGGCCTCAGAGAAGCGATGAAGATTGACGGGAAGTATGCATCAGTAGCGGATTTTTACGATGAAAACGGCAATTATATCCCCGAGCACTTGTATCAAGGGGGCTTCGGCCCGCTTGACAAGGATATCCTGATCCTCGATGAAAAGGTGGCTTTGCTGATTGATTTATGGAAAGGGGAACTATTTACTCCGATTGATGCAAATTCCGGTGACCTCCGATCAAATTTTTCGATTAAATCGGAGATTTTTTATTATCGGGTCAATCCTTTGCGAATACTTTTCATCTGCTCTATTCTCGTCGTTGCAATTATCCTACTGTCTCTGATATTAAAAAAGGATTTCCGGATGTTCCCCTTGATTGGCGTGCTTGGACTGGGAGGAATATTCGCGTATGGCTGGCTGTGGTATATATCGGGATCTGTGCCATTGTCGAACACCGGAGACATAATGGAATTCGTGGGAGTCTGCATGATTTTGCTATCGGGAGTAATGGCATGGCGCAAAGAATCTAATTTGCTTGTGGCTCTCGGAATGGCGGCAGCCTCATTTCTGCTTCTTGTGGCATTACTTGGGATGAAAGATCCTGTCCTTAGTCCGGTCTTGCCGGTCTTGGCTTCTCCTTGGTTGTCAATACATGTGTCGCTCGTGATGCTCTCATATGCTATTTTGGGATTCACATTGCCAATTGCTATTACTGCCCTCGCTATCACAAGCCAAAGAAAAAGCCTTACCTCCCTGGCTCTGGATCTGCTTGCGCCAGGCATATTTCTTCTCGGCATGGGGATTATCACCGGTGCGATGTGGGCAAATGTATCTTGGGGGCGTTACTGGGCATGGGACCCGAAAGAGACCTGGTCGCTTGTGACATTACTCCTCTATTCTATCCCTCTGCACAAGTATTTCAAGATGAACCGACACCCCTTATTTCTTTGTATCTATCTTATCTTCGCTTTCTCATCAATAATTATGACTTACTTTGGAGTCAACCTCCTCCCTTCCTTACACGCCTACAATTGAATCATCAATTTCTGCATTTGAAAACAAAAATGCCAATGAGTTCGTTTTATAGATGTATTAATGAATCAAATAATCGTAAAATAATTACACTATGAGCTTTATCTGGTATATCCTTATTGGTATCGCTTCAGGCGCAGTGGCTGGCAAACTGATGCGCGGCGGTGGCTTCGGCTGGATAGTAAATCTTATCGTCGGTATAATCGGCGGAGTACTCGGCGGCTGGCTCTTCGGTTTGCTCGGAATCTCTACAACCGGCATTATCGGCAACCTCATCACCTCCGTAGTAGGTGCCATCGTTCTCCTTTGGATTGTAGGTCTCCTAAGCCGCTCCACCCATCACTAACAGAACTTCACTTACACATGGCAAAGAGGGTGCATCATAAGTTAGATTATGATGCACCCTCTTCATATTTGATTAATATTTTTTCTTTTTATATCTATTATTTAAGGCTTGAGTATTATCAATCAATCTGTCGGATTAGCATCCCCGGATAAAAATCGCCTCCGCTTACTTTCTTGAATGTTGTGCTTCCGAGATTTGCACCATAAGCACCTTCCTCTACTGCCATAAAGCGATTATCCCAAATCATATTTCCGATAGGCTTAATTATTCCAACCCTTTTGTAGATAGTCTTTCCATCTTTTACCTGTCTTTCCAATACCTCAAACTTTGAATCTGAACTAATCCCTTCTTTTAATCCGATTTGAGCCGTTATCGTAGGATTAACCGATAATATCGGGGATTTTGTACGGAATTGCTCATACTTCTTCTGAAGGTCGGCTACATTCTCATCAATAGCACGGGCACAAGCCTTTCGGATCATAAGTTCCGGTTGATCTTCATTAATTCCCAGAAATGAAGTCGTTCCACCCTTTGATACAACATCCCCGACATATTCCAGATGATATTTGCCTCTTTCCTTATCAAATAACGTAGGATCTGTCGACATATCCTCCTGACTATAATGATTTGAATAGAAATATGCTGAAGTAGGTTCATCCCATATAAGTCGATATAGACGGGAATGAATTTTTACCCTGAAACCTTTAATTGAAGACACTACAGCGTTTCCAAGAGACCCGATATCCTGAGCAGTACTTTTATCTACGCCAGCATACATTGCGCCTGCCATAAGCAATGCCCCTGCAACACCACCCCATATACTTGAACGTTTACCTTTATCAATATAAGTGATATCATTCACCATAAGATATGTATGACCAATCAAATCTTCTCCGGCATCTTCAAGGGCGGCCTTTCCAAGTACACTCTTTGAGGCAAGCTCAAAATCCATAGCCGAAGCATCATAAAGGCCTCGCGTTTTAATAAGATCAAGATTACACTCTCCAGTAAACTTATTTCGATTAAACCATCGGCCCACCATTCTTGAAGCTATATGATTGTCTTCTACGAATTTATTGATTTCTGAGGTGGATGGTTTCTGACCATTCACATATGCTACCCTTACGGAGAGGTTGTGATCATTAAATTTTTCATCTATTGGAATTTCAAGAAACTGCTCTTCAATTTCTTTAGCATACTTATCCTCCATATGTTTTACCATAATGCTGCAAAGCGAACTGCGCCTTGACCTTATACTATCGGTCTGTGAGACGGCAGCAGCGGAAGAAAGTCCACATACAGAAAGGATAGATATTAATAATATTTTGTAAGTTTTCATCTTAAATATATTTAGAGCCCATCTCATAAATTTGAGAGTCCCTGGGGTCGCTGGGTAATATCCACCAGAGTATCTCAATTGGATATGAGTTAAGGCTATTTGTCATTATTTAATAATTCATGTTGTTATCTCGTGTATATGAAAAATTTTTTAAGAATTGTTTCCAATACTCGGATTTGGACGGCGCTTTTCTCAAGTCTCAACAGTCATGATGCCAGTCCTCAACTTGAGAAAATCACTCGCCAAAATCCGCCCCAGGGGCTCTCAATTTTTATGAGAAGGACTCTTAGTAATCCCACAATGTCTCTTCAACAACTGAATTGAAATCAACAGGGACAGGATTATTATGCAGTGTGAAAATATATGTAGTATATGGTGTCCAAACTGATCTTCCGGAAGCTTCATATTCCTTTCCCGCTTTCAAGGCATCCTTATCTGAAAAAACACATGGTACAACTTCATTACCATTATAGTCTATCCACCCCCAACTTGCATCTGTATTGCTTTTCTTTACCAAAGCAAGACCATCGAAATGAGAATCGAAAGCATAGGCATCTTTATATATCGCAGGAATCAAAGTTTTACCTGATTCTATGTCATAACATTCAAAATTATCATTATCATGCTCTGCCCATATTAGTTTCTGGTCTGGTCTTAACTTTATCTTCAAATTTTTATATTCAAACGGAAGCACTGTGTCACAGCTTAATGTAATCATACCCCATTTACCTCCAGAATTCACCATTGCATTACCTCCATAAAAAGACAATCCGTCTTTAAAGGTGGGTTCTATAATCCATTCTCCATTAACATCTTTATACCCTATTGGAGACGTTGACTTTTCCTTTACAAGACAGCAACCTTCAAGACAAGGATACACAGCATAATTGATTGCTGGTAAGATTTCACGTCCATCAGCAGCAATCATTCCATAGTTGTCCGTCCCATTTCTTACTACATGGATACCGTTATTCAATGGATATATCTTAGTGTATCCTGCCGACTTCCTTTGACCATTAACATCATAGATATATTGCAATCCGCCATAAAGTCCGATGCAATATCCATCCTTAAACCCCCAGCTTCCATCCAATTTTTCAGCAAACAACATCTTGCCACTTGATACGATATAGAAATTGGTAGCTCCTTTTTTAGGTTGGACTATAGAAATGCCGTTTTCGGGACAATTCGCAAAATAATACTTCCCTGCGGGTATTATGACTTCTCCATTAGGAGTATATACGCCATTGTAATTACCATCGCTTTTCTCCGACACGTAGTATGCTTGCACATTATCAGGCAACATAGAACCAGGAGAAAAATTCACCAACTGTTTACGCCAAAATGTATAGTCTTCACCTTCAGTCAGATTTCGCTCTACTTTTGTCATTTTTTCAAGCTCAGCACTTGTATAAGTACTTTTCCAAGGCACAAACACGCCAATCCTCGTATATGCTTTCTTAAACAAAGGAGTTCCATCCTCTCTAAAAATATTGAATTTTCCTCCGGAAACATAGCCTTTTTCCAATTTTCCACCTTCGTTGACCCATACCAGTCCATCGGTGTTAAAGCCTCCAATATACTTGTATTTACATGGAATCACGATTTTTCCAGATCTATTCACAAATCCATGTTTATCTCCTTTTACGACCTCTGCAAGACCTAGTTGGTTGAAGTCTGTGATCATATCATAATCAGGTTTAATTACAAACTTACCAGCTCCGTCTATGACTCCATATTTTTTCCCATTCTGCACAAGGGCGACTCCTTCCTTAAAATCGCCTGCTCCGTTGAATTTATTTTTTATTACCAAATTCCCATTAGCATCCTCATATCCCCACTTGCCCTTTGAGTTGCTAACAGGTGAAAGTTGCGCACTTAGAGAAAATGGCAACCATAACCAAATTGATGCAACAATAAGGCATAATGTCTTTTTATTTAGTGAATTCATTTTATCCATGCTATATTAGTTGTCTTCGGTTGTTGGCCTCTACCCCATGCAACACCAATTTCTTTGGCAGATGTGATCTCCATTTTCTTCATATCCACAGAGTCCTGATATTTCTTACGCTGCTCAAACTGCTTATCGTCTTTCACCACACTGCTCATTTCACCGACAAGCTTCTCAGCCTCTGGATACACAGATGAGCCGACTGGGATTTGCAACAAAATTGGAATTGCCTTTGATGCTCCTTCAGCATTTGGCTGGGCTATCCAATAAGCCCTTGCGTGCTCAAAAAGTTTTCTGCCATTTATGTCAATATACTTCTGATAATATTCAAGTCCATCTGACACAGCTTTGCCATAAGATTTGCAACATTCGGGAATTGAAAAAGCATAATACATTGCCTCTTCATAATTCTGGACTGCTGCTGCCTTTCTTGCTTTGGTCAAAATCTGTGATGAATTCGTATCATAGTATGCAAGGACCTTATCGGAAGCTTGTTGAAGTAGTTTTTTTAATTTAGGATTATTTTCATTCAATGGACGCAGTGCATTGATCAGAGCCCTTTGCTTTGAATTGCCTACACCACGGAGATCAAACCTACAACTTCCATATAATGTCTCTGACTCAGCATCCCCAACATAAATAGTCAACTCGCTATGAACAGCATATTGCTTTGGAGGTCCTGGCAATATCTCATCCATGATATGAGAAAATCTGCCAGCAATAAAAAAACGTGTATCAGAAGCCCCAGTGACCGCTCCATCTGATGTCATAATGCTATTCAGTCGATTGGCAAGATGTGTTAATGCTTCATCAGGGACATCATCGGTCTGATCCATAGATACTACCGCCAGCGGAACTTTACAATCATCCGCAAAAATAGGATTGATAGCAACAATTATCGTAGCTATCAATAGCCCAAATATAAGTATATACCGCTTCATAATTGAATTATTTTTCACCCAGAATCAGATTAGCCTGACCAAGGCCTTTGGTTACTATTTTTCCGGTTATATTATATGGAGCTTTTGAAAGATATTTTCTAAGACCAGTGACGAATTGGCGAGCATCCATTGGTGAGCCATTCTCTCGATATAGAGGGATTCTAACTTGTTCAAACATCAAAGAAGTCTCCCCTGCATCTGAGAGATTATATCGATGTTTCACTGAATTATCATTCATCCAAGTGTCTATTATATCTGTCAATTCATCCCCATCAAATTCCTTCTCCATACTCAAGCCACTCCCATTATCGAATGTTTGAACTCTTACAACTATCTCACGCCCGTTTTCCATCATGTCGTCAAAATGGTTTTGAAGCTGAGATATGAAGTTGTCCATCTTTCCTATCACTGCTTCTTCAATCAAGACTGGAATCGATGCACTGAAAGATTCTGCACCGGTGCCTTGGGCTGCTGCTACCTGCTTGTTACTGTAGGCATCAATCCCACGCAAAGTGTAGGTAACTGACTTTTTGGGACCATTCGTATTAATTTTCCATGTCACTTCCACCAAGATATCAGCTTTTGCTCTGCGAGAAAGTTTCTCAAGTGGAGTCTCTGCAAGAGTCGAACCGGCTGAACTTGTAGTGAATTCATCTTCTACAGAAGAGCGATTGATATTCTTTATTTCAGAAGCCATATCCTTCAGAGGAAATCCCTGATCTGCCATAAGTTCTCCTACTTTTGTGACTACGTTGATCAAATCAGAATTTTCTTGAAGTGCCATTTCGTAGTCTGCTATTTTCTGTGTACGACCTTGGTTAGTTTCAGTCGAAGAATAACCGTTTTCAAAACACCACACATCCGCGGGTAACACCATGATAGTTGGCTTTTTGGCTTGACCAAAAGCGATCTCCGCAAAACATAGCAATGTTAAAATAAGAAAAATATGAAGTTTTTTCATCGTAACATGATTATTTATGTAACACATTATCATCTATTAACCGATTTTCTAACTCAGTCACATTGACTTCAACTGTAGTCTCCCAATTTTCAATCTCTGAGTTTTTTGAGACCTTACGAGAGCCACGTTTCTCATCAATTCTAACATATTTATTCCATGCACCTCCCTTGCTAAAGAAGGCATTGAAATATTGTTCATATTTTTCTTCTGCATTAGGGATTGACAGCAAAGGTCGTGTCTTACATTCCCCGTTACCTGCAGTAATGCCTTTAAAAATTACATCTCTAAGTGCATTTTTCTTTGCTCGCTCAAGAGCCTCGGCTTTATTGTTACCTTTTCCCCATACTCTTAAGGTCTGGAATTCACCGTCGTGGCCAAGACACTGAGTCTCAAATTTGTAATTGGCATAAGAAGGATCAATTTTTTTCGGTGAATTGCAGCCTGTCAGTAATGATGCAGCCGTAAAAAGACCTATCGCCACACTTAGCATTGCTTTCATTCTCATAATGATATTAATTTTATTAGAATTCATATCCTAAATTCAACATCAGAAATGATGTGGAACTATGCTTAATCTCAGAATCCTTCTTATTTCGAATACCCTGCATCGTATAAGCAAGGCCAAGTAAAAATGCAGATCGCTTCTCACCTATACGCACACCAACCGTAGGATTCATCAAGAATCCATCCGGGAAAGTGCCACCTATATTAACAGACCAATACGGAACAACTGTCCTGTAATCTGAAGGAATGAAGTTACCTCGTGCATTGACAAACATCGCCAAGCCTACCTTTCCAGATGCATTGCGCATAAGTCCATCGCAACCACTTTCATCATGATTATCAAAATAGCAACGAGGACCGATGCCAATACCTGTCCTTAGATATTCAGAAAAACGATACCCTCCAGTCAAATTCACACATACAAGTCCCAGACCTTTTCCACTTCCTGTCAAAGAATAACCTCCTTGTGCTTCTGAAGCAAAGAAAAAACCTTTTTCATACTTAGAATAATCCTTATGATGAGTTCCAAGCCCCTTTTCTTGAGGCATAACTATATCGTCAGAACTTCCGGTACTCCAAACTTGAAAAGATATTATAGAAAATAATAAACTCAGCAAGATTCTTGTTTTCACCATATCGTTTGTTAGTTTTCTTTTACATTGGGAGATTGAGTTTAAAACCCAGAATTCAATGATCTCAAAACTCCTGCATCTTGAAGGTCTTTCTTCAACAGATCTTTCTGCACTTCAACAATCTCAGTGATCACATATTCCTTTCCTGACTTCGTGACCTGACGGGTAGATTGCATGGGATTAGCATATGATGATGCACGCGAAGAAGAGAAAAAAGAATCAAAAAACTCTTTATGCTCCGCTTCCGCTGAAGAGGAACGCGCAAGAGGTTTCTCGGTGTGATGGTTTTCACCCGAAAATCCATGGAAAACGACACCATGAACAGCACATTTTGCAACCTCCTTGTCAGGTAAGTTCTTATTCTTGGTATTGACAGTTACCTTAACCATATAAGATCCTTGACCAGCAGGTCGACCCGCACCTTCTATCGTATAGTTACGAAGTGGAGACTCTTCTTCCTTGTCTTTTGCCGACACAACAAATGCGCCTATCAATAAAAAAGCAGTAAGTAGAATATATACTTTGTTTGTAATCTTCATGATTTATCTGTTTTTATCGTGATTCCGGAACTACAAAATACGATTTCCCTTCAAGGTTTGGCAAGACTTTATCTAAATTCTTTTTGCTTGCATTTTTTGACTTCACAGCTTCTCCTACATAAAATTCCTTGGTCACACGGGTAGCTTTTTCTCCATCCTCTGTGTTGGAATATGCAATCGATATCGTGGCAATTAAAGGTGAATTTATTTGAGTATAGTCATTCACAGTACCTTGTCGACTACTATTATCTTTTTCTTTTGAATATCTTGTAGATGCATAGTCTTTAGTTTTTGCTCCATAATATATAAAGCCTTTGATAAATGGCTCATATCCACTTATCTCGCCAGCTGAATTATATAATGGGAACATCAAAGTCTTTGATGCATGCGGAGGGATCGGCATCATACTTTGCGACATTGATTTTTTCGTAGCATCCGCATCATTAGCATCTTTTGAAGTGCTCATAGTGACTATATTCTGATAGAGTTCAGCCTCTCCGTTTCTCAGAATATATGTCTTGGCAAGATCAAGATAGATGAAATCGTCTGAATTGTTCTTAATTTTCGCGGATATTTCCGGTTGACAATTTTCTATATTTCCATTCCAAACATTGAAGCCAATGGGATTCATCTTGTAGTCGTAGGAAATTGAAATAGTTTCGTTTTCCATTGTCCAACCACCAGGCGATTCTAAAATCATTATCCAGACCTCAGCATTCAAATTCAGAGAGCCAAGAAAACTGAAAACTGCCAATGCTAAAATTATTGATACTTTTTTCATAAGACTTTATTTTTAGAATTATGTTAGTAAAGATTATTAGTATCCAAAATAGACAAGTCGTTTATGCTCCAAAGACTATACCAAGCACAATTCCACCATTGTCGAAGAAACCATCGAATTTGAACTTAGGTGCATTCATCATATATCCTATATTTAGACCCCAGCCCTTGCCTGTAACAAGTCCGATTCGAGGAAGTAAGTACAAACCGACAGCCCCAGAGCTCTCTTTTACAGTTTCATACTTATCTCTCGTATGAGGTTTATTGAATATGTAGTAAGTTTCTTGACCTACATATTTTCTATATTCGTAAGAACCATGATTGTACATGACACCCAATGATGCATCCACAAAAATATTACGGTTGAAGTAATATCTTTGACCAACACCACCATATATGTGCCACCCATTTCCTTCTCCAGCAACTTTATAACCACCGCCGATATCTACCATCGACAGGCGCATATCATAATTCAGGGTTACATCTTTTTCAAATCTACCTATGTAGTTAAAGCTGAAGCTCGTGGCAGATTTATGCCATCCCGGAGTAAATTCATCGCTGTCTGATGAATTCACATTTTTACTGGAACTTCTTGTTTCAGTGAGCTGATTTACCAGTTGTGCGTTGCCAGATAAAGTGGCAATTGAGAGAGCAAGCACGAGAAAGAGTTTGATTCTTTTCATTGTGTAATAATATTTTAAGTGTTAGATAGTGACAATTTTACACAATAAAAAAAGCGCAAGGTCTTGAACCAGTTGCTCGTTCTACGGTTTGAGGCTCTGACATTGCCATTGGAGTTGAACGAGCAACATGCAGAGGCCTCACGCAAATATGCAATAAACATAATACGATGCTCACGCATCATATCATACAGATATTACATATCCACAAGGCATCTACTGTTGCTGCATTCTTGACTCCAAATTAGAAACTGTCAGATTTCAAACCGTCAAGAAAGAGCGCGAGTAAATACGCTTCCAATATTATGTTTGCATCCCACCCACATGACCCATATCGAGCCTCTGCGAGCGATATGCGATGCAAATTTACAAACTTTTTTATAAAAAAACAACAGTTTTAATAAAAAATCTTAAAATATGACATATACACATTCTCTCTTCCGACAATACACGGCAAAGCCTCCTGCCGGCAGCGGCAGGAGGCTTCTGATTTAAATTTAAAGAGATAGATTGTTATTCTGTCAGATCGGAGGGAAGCACTGGCATCGCTCCTTTCTTGGTACAGACAAATGCTGATGTGCGAACTGCAATTGAATGTGCTTCTGGCACTGACTTTCCTTTGAGGATGCTGGCAATGAAAGCTGCAGTGAATGAGTCGCCTGCTCCCACTGTATCTGCCACTTCTACCTTCGGAGTCGGCTGGAAAGAAACGTTGCCCGGAGTAAACACGTAGCTACCGTTCACTCCACAAGTCAAAATGAGCATCTTCAGATTGTATTTGCCGAGAAGAATCCAACATTTGTCCTGAAGGTCGATACCTGGATAACCAAACATACGGCTTACTGTCACCAATTCCTCATCATTAATCTTAAGGATGTTGCAACGCTCCATAGAGTTGCAGAGGATGTCCTTGTTGTAGAAACCTTGACGGAGATTAACGTCAAACACTACCAGATTGTCCTCATTCTTTGGCATTGCATCAAGAAACTTTGTGATGGTCTCGCGTGACACGATGTTGCGCTGAGCCAACGAGCCGAAACATACAGCCTTTGTCTTCTTTGCAAGCCCCTCAAGAGCCTCATTGAAGGGGATATTGTCCCACGCTACATTCTCCTTGATATCATAGATGGGGATACCTGCCTCATCAAGCTCCACCTGTACTGTTCCCGTCGGATAAGGGACTACGGAAATCAACTGGTTAAGACCCTTCGATGTAAAATTATCGAGAATCTCCTTGCCGAGATGGTCTTCACCTACTGCACTGACCACACAGCTTGGAAGTCCGAACTGAGAAACGTGATATGCGAAGTTTGCGGGTGCACCGCCGATTTTCTTGCCTTCCGGAAGGATGTCCCATAGAGCCTCACCCATTCCAACTACAAAGTCTTTCATGAAATATAATGATAAATGATTAATTATAACTGATAAATGAATTTTCGCCTACGACCCTGAAAAGCATAGCTAATTATGCATTATGAATTATGATCAAGCATTCTTGATCTTCAAAGTGTAGAACGCGAGGTAGACCACTCCAAGTGTCATGACTGCAATAGCTCCGGCAACGCCTACAGCATCCTGAGCGAAGCCCATGCAAAGCGGGAACACTGTGCCTCCGAAAAGGCCCATGATCATAAGTCCGGAAACCTCGTTCTTTTCATTAGGCTGGCGGTTGAGAGCCTGTGCAAATACAACACTGAAGATATTTGAATTGCCAAAACCGATGCATGCAATGGAAGCAAGCACAAGGAATTGAGAAGAGGCGATGAAGAGACCGATCATGCCAAGCATCATACAGAATACACTGAATGCGAAGAATGACTTAGCCGACATCTTAGCAAGGATGTATGAACCCAACAGGCAGCCACCTGTACGGAAATAGAAGTATATCTGAGTGCCGATAACTGCTTCTTCCACACTAAGTCCGAATCTCTCAGTCAATATCTGCGGCGCAAACGTATTGGTGCCCACATCAATGCCTACATGACACATGATGCCGAGGAAGCAAAGAAGCACGAATGGTATGCGAAGAAGCACGATGCATTCCTTGAAACCTGTCACCTTGTCGGGCTGCTCCTCATCAATAGGAGTTGCGCCAAGAGCCGCGATTGAAAGAAGACAGACAGCCGCGAAAATTGGGAAGACTGCTCTCCAGCCGAGTCCGAAAGTGGGCATCAGTGCTGCAGCACCCCAAGCCATAAGATAGGGAGCAAGAAGAGAAGCAAGGGCCTTCACAAACTGCCCGAAAGTCAAGGTAGAGGCAAGACGATTGGGATTGATAAGTCCTGACACAAGGGGATTGAGAGAAGTCTGCATCACTGCGTTGCCGATGCCAAGAAGGGAGAATGCGGCAAGCATTGTGTAGTAGCCATTATGAAAGATTGGGATAATGAGTGAGATGATGGTGAGAAGGAGTGAGAAAAGAACTGTCTTCTTGCGTCCTATCTTATTCATCAGCATTCCGGTAGGAACGGAAAAGATCAGAAACCAGAAAAATACGAGTGAGGGTATGAAGCCTGCCTGAGCGCCAGACAAATTAAGATCTACCTTCACAAAGTTGGTGGCAGAGCCTACGAGGTCTACAAATCCCATTGAGAAGAAACAGAGCATCACTGGAATGATCTGCATCATGAAGGATTTACGGTCGGTTGCAAGTGATTGTGCCATATCGTGATTGTATTTGCTTATTATATAGGGATTACTTAATTAATTTTTCAAAGAGTAAACCTTGAGGTTGCTGACTTTTGCCTTTCCTCCTGTTGTGGAAACAGATAGAGTGCTGTATGGTTCAACCGGGAACACAAGATTTGTCATGACAAACTGTCCGCCGTTGCCAAAAACCTCAATGCTTGACTTGTCTATATATATCCGGAGTGAAATCTTACCGTTGGTCTCGAATGTCGGGGAAACTGTCACTGCAGGGAAATTCTCGCTGAAATCAACAAGGCCACTCTCTCGGCGGTCGAACGACAATGTATGTTTCGCCGGATCATAAATCATTTCCACCTTATTTCCCGCCTTGTTGGAGAGTGTAAGTGCAACTGATTCTTTGGAGGTTGCCTCAACATCAAGCAAAATCTCACAAATTCCATTGTTTTCAGAAGGGAGAGACAAGTTTACGGGATTTTTACCTACACTCAGATTCCCCTTGCTTAAAGTAAGCTTTGCGCGGAGTGCTGTAAGTTCTGGAGAAGGAGCGCTGGATGCATAAATTTCACCGTCAGGGCCCTTAAACAAGCCAATTTCTCGAGGAAGTGTGTTTGAGCTGCGGAACTGAGTTGTAGGCACATCAGCTGCATACTGCCAGTTGCTCATCCAGCCGATTGCTGTGCGGCGTCCGTCGGGAGCATCACTCCAGCTTACGAGCGCATAGTTGTCTTTACCAAAGTCAAGCCACTTGGTAGGCACCTTTCCTTGTGCATCAGTGTCAGCCTTGAAAGTCTTACCGTCCCAATCGCCTGTGAAATATTGGATAGCAGAACCCCCGAATGGTCCTCCCGGATTGATATTGCAGATAAGCACCCACTTCTTTTCATTTGTGCCTTCCACCGGAAGCTGGAACAAGTCAGGACATTCCCACACTCCGTCCTGACATCCTTCTCCTTTGCCAAAACCGCTTTGGAGTGTCCAGTTCTTAAGATCTGGTGAAGTAAAGAAAAGCATCTCATGGTCAAGAGCGTGAGCAAGCACCAGATTCCACTCCCCTGTCTCTTTATTCCAGAACATATTCGGATCTCGGGCTTCGCTTTCGAGAGTAAGGATAGGATTGCCGGGATATTTGGTGAAAGTCATGCCGTTGTCGGAGCTATGGGCAAGACTCTGCATCTGGCTTGTGCCGGCTGATGTGAAGAGTGCGATCACGGCATCCTTGCCGAAGCCTGCAGTGCCTTCATGGTCGATGACGCTGCTGCCGCTGAAGATGGAGCCGAGTCCGTCGGGACGTATGGCGATAGGCTCATGGTTCCAATTTATGAGGTCCTTTGAAGTAGAGTGAGCCCATGTCATGTTCTGCCACTTCGATCCGTAAGGATTATACTGATAGTAAAGATGCCAAACGCCATCTTTATAAAACATACCATTGGGGTCGTTCATCCAGCCGTAGAGAGGAGCGTGGTGGAATGCCGGGCGATACTGTTGCTCATTGTCTTGAATATTTAAGTTTTCAGTAACCGTAATCCCCTTCCAACATGCATCTCCTTTTGCCTCGCGCACTGAATTGCGGCCTTGCGGAGTCACTATGTCGAAAACCACTTTCTTTCCTTTATAAGGGGAAAGGTCGAACGGGACCATATAGTCTGTCTTTGACTTTGCGAGGCGAACATAGATCGTCTCGGCAATCTTGCCGTCGACGAGCACATTGATGCGTGCATCATCGACACTCTCCTGAACGGGAAACATCAAATATTGATCGTCTCCCGTCACTCTGACGAGTGTGTTATTGACGCCGAGATGGTTTATCTCGAGTCCGTCCGCAGCCACTGCCGGGATAGCTGCGGCTATCATTCCCATTGCAGCCATTGCTGTGATGAATCGTTTGATATTAGTCATATATAGTATTATTTAATTTATATTCTTATTTTATAACCCCATAACCCTCGACTTTCACAAGGAAAGTCGATTTTTTTAATTTCGCATCCGGTGGATGACGCTGTTTCTGCCTCACCCAACCGGATGCGTTCGAACCTAAAAACCTTTTTTACCTTGGTGTTTTTCTTTACTTTTTTCGAACCTAATAAACCTAAAACTAAAAATAATCTATCTAATTTTTATGCAGTCATGTCGTCATGCCGAAACTTTAAGTGTGAAAAGTTGCTTTATTATTTCGACGATGCAAAACTACTACTTTTTCTGAAAATCAACGATAAAAAAACGTGCATTAGATATGACAATTGTTGCATCACCCGATTTTTGATACATTACACACTGTTTTTGATACTCACCGCCCCGGATTCCCACAAAATTCTTACCATGTATTTACAAGAAGGTCGACACGTTAAACGTATCGACCTTCCCCAATAAAGAGTCTATGATATATCCTCATATCTTCAATTCTTGAATCTCATACTCCAATCCTCTCTTCTCCTTGCTCTCATTGAAGTTGGCTCCGATGAGGAATACATTCCTTCTTTCCATAGCATATCGCCCTGCATAATCACGCGAGTGAATCTGCTCCATAGCTTCCGCTACACTCTTATCGTACTTGAACTCGAACACATAGATATATCTTCCGGCGATTACTTCAATATCACTCCTACCCAAGTATCCATGATGCTCTGCAATGGAGTCAGCCCCACAGAGTACTGTCAATAGATATGTGATGGCGCGGTAGGCAGACTCTTTATGATCTTCACCTGGAAGAGATTTCATTAAGGTGGAAAGCCTCTTCATAAAATCCTCAGGACGGCCCTCGAACAAATCTATCTTGAAGAGTTTGAAATTGAACGGACTTTCAGAATCGGTTGTCGCTGGCAGGTAGACATGAAGAAGATCCTCATAGAAACCGGTTTCCACCTCTCTGTTTGGGAAGCGGAGTTCGTACATGTTTATCTCCTCTCTATACCTTGCAATAGTCAGATAGCCTGTCTGGAACATAAGGGGAATAGGATTGCTGTCGTGGAGCCCGACAGACAGCAATTCTTTCTCAGTGCAGAGTCTGCCATTGATATCAGGTGGATACATCCCCTTTGACTTTATGCGTTTCACCAAGAATGTTGGTGTGCCGGTGCCAAACCAATATGGCATGATTCGCTGGCTATCAAGAGCCATGAGAACGCTATAGGGATTATAGAGCCGGCGACCATTCTCACTGAAAAGATATCCATCGTAATAATTGCGTAGATCCACAAGGGTTTCATTAGGAGACTTCCTGTATTTTATTGCCAATGCCTCAATGCCTGGCTGAAAATAAGATACCAATTCTTCTTCTGTCCATCCACATATCTCATGATAGCGTTCATACATAGAGATATCCTTGAGATTGTTCAGGTCGCTGAAGATGCTGATTTTGCTGAATCTGCTCACTCCTGTAAGCATTGCAAATTCTATATACCTGTCCATTGACTTCAGATTTGAGAAGAATCTCTTAAGCTGGAGTTGGTTCTTCTCAAAGAGATCCTTATCCTCTTCAATGTCAAGCAAAGGCTTATCATATTCATCTACAAGGATTATTACCTTTTTCCCGGTTCGATTATGGATCTCATTGATAAGGAATTCAAAACGTAGTGCAAGGTCATTTTCTATCGTTGGGGTGACACCGTATTTGTCTTCATATTTTTTAATGCTAAAGACAAGACGGTTTAGCAAACCCTCCGGAAGGTCGTAAGTTCCTGTATTAAAATCGAAATAGAGTACTGGCCTTGGTGTCCAATCCATATCCATATTGTCGATGGCTAATCCTTTGAAAAGCTCACGACGACCTTCGAAATACGTTTCGAGAGTTGAAAGCAGCAAGCTCTTCCCAAATCTTCGTGGCCTACTCAGAAATATATATTGCCCTTCTTTGACGAGTTGAGCAATAAACTGAGTTTTATCTACATAGGTAAAGCCCCCCTCGATAAGTTTCGAGAAAGTTTGTATTCCTATAGGATATGTGTTAGTTGCCATAATCTTCAATTTATCCGCAAATATAAAGCTTTCCTTTCTCTTTTGCAAATAAATTTGCTTTAAAACTCTTCTTATATCAAATGAGTGGGATTGCCATTCTACGTATTGGCTGCAGTAGAGATAAGCGTAGTACTCTTTAAGATAACATTTATACCTATTTAAGCGTTATTAAAGAAAATAATAACCCCAAAACTCAATCTATCGACTATGAAAATTAAACTTCTGACCCTCACCGCTGTGCTATTCGGACTTATGTCGACCAGCTGCGTTTCAAACAAGAAGTATGCTGAGCTCCAGGGTAAATACAATGACCTCCAGAATGAGTATAACTCTACCCGTGAGCAATACATCAATTCCAGTGCTGAAGTACGCAACCTTACTTCTCAACTTGATGTCGCCAACAAGAACAACGACCAAATGAGGAAGGACATTTATCAACTGAAGCATACACTCGACAAGAGCCTTGAAGCTAATAATCAGGGAAATGCAAATATCTCAAAACTTGTCGATGAGATAAATGCTTCCAATAAATATATCAAGCAACTCGTGGATGCCAAGTCAAAGTCTGACTCACTCAACATAGCCCTCACCAACCGCCTTACCCGCTCTCTGAGCAACGACGAGCTGAAAGATGTCGATGTGAAGGTGCTCAAAGGCGTTGTTTACATCTCATTGGCAGACAATATGCTCTTCAAGAGCGGCAGCTACGAGGTGAGCGACCGCGCTATGCAGACCCTCTCCAAGATTGCCAAGATTCTCAAAGACTACAAAGACTTCGAGGTGCTCGTAGAAGGAAACACCGACAATGTGCCTATCTCGAAAACGAATATCCGCAACAATTGGGACCTCTCAGCTCTTCGCGCTTCATCTATCGTGCAAGTGCTCCAGACGAAGTTTGGCATCAATCCACAGCGACTCTCTGCTGCCGGACGCGGTGAATTCAACCCGATTACAGACAACGACTCCGAAGTCGGCAAGCAGCGCAACCGACGCACCGAGATCATCATCACCCCGAAGCTCGACGACTTCATGGACCTGATCGACAAAGCCCCCGAATCTAACGATTAAGTGATAATGCATAATTAATAAGCGACGCGCGGAAATATTTCCGTGCGTCTTTTTTTGAAATATCAAAATTAATCCTTACCTTTGCAGAAATAACATTAACTATATTTATATTTAACCCCAATTTTTACACTTAAGCATAATTAAAGTTATAGTTATGAGAGAGTCTTTGGCTCCTGCAGAGTCATCAGACCCAACTCCGAAACATTCACTTCTTTACAAGCATACGAACTAAACAAACTAACAAAAGAGGAATCAATAACCCTTTTCGAAGGATTGTTTTAAAAGCGCTAAGTAGCTCGCAAAAATTAATGATATGATAAATGCGAGATAATCTTGAGGCA
>CAZGGB010000033.1:0-30604 GCA_964525115.1 uncultured Sangeribacter sp.
AATATTTGCAATCAAGCAAATAAATTTTTCATGTTTTTTAAGTGACGATGTCAGGTGATCTACAGATTCGAACACAGTATTCATCGCCCTATACTCTCCTTGGCAAAGGTGCCAGGGCTCAAACCAATTTTTGTTATGTATGTTCATCCACTATCACCATATCCAAGTCCCATAGGCAGAAGCTAAGCCTCTCGTCTATGGGACTTTTTTATTTCCAAAATATCTGTATTTGAATTTTTTTAATTAACTTTGCAATAAATGAAGTAGATTATGGCAAAAAGGATAAAATACCCGGTTGGAATCCAAACCTTTGAGAAGATTAGGAAAGAAGGATATGTATATGTAGATAAGACAGCCCTTATCTATGAATTGGTTACTGCTGGACAATATTATTTTCTTGCCAGACCAAGGAGGTTTGGTAAAAGCTTGCTCTTATCCACAATACAAGCTTATTTTGAAGGGAAAAAGGAGCTATTTGAAGGGCTTGCCATAAGCAACTTAGAAGATAACTGGATAAAACATCCAGTTATCAGACTTGATTTGTCGGCATATAATCCTCATCAGGAAAATCACATAGAAATGATTCTTGACACACAGCTTTCAAGATATGAAGAGCTATATGAGATTCCAAGTCCAAACACTTCATTTGATCAAAGACTTAATCGCCTTATTTATTCCATATTTAAAAAGACAGGAAAAGGAGTAGTAGTACTGATAGATGAGTATGATGCGCCTCTGACTGCTCATATTTCTGAGCCTTCCTTATTCGAAGATAGGAGAAACATACTTCGTTCTGTATACTCTAATCTTAAAAGCATGGACGAATACCTCAAATTCGTAATGCTAACGGGGATCTCTCCATTTTCAGACTCTATCGTTCCAAACAATTTCGAAGATATATCCTATGACGAACTATATAATTCCATATGTGAAATGACAGAAAAATTTATTATTCAGAAGGCATAGTTATATGTTCTAATACGAAAATAATATATAATATGAGACAAATGAGGAAGGCATCGAGGCAGATGGATGCCGATTGGGCTTTGGATGTGTTCCGGAAAGCTCCTTACGTGACGGTCAGCATGGTTCGTCCTGATGGAACGCCATACGGTGTGCCTCTGTCGCTTGCCATGAAAGATGATACAACTTTCTACTTTCATTGCGCCGACGAAGGAGAGAAAATTGATTGCATCAAGTATAATCCAATTGTAAGCCTTTCTGCTGTCAGCAAATGCCACCCCAAATATGAGGAAGAAAAAAACAATTTCACTGAGCACTATAACTCAGCAATAGCAATCGGCAAAGCCGATTTCGTGACAGACCGAAATGAAAAAATCCTTGCCCTGCGTCTAATCTGCGAGAGATTTCTCCCTAAATATATGGATCATTTCGACAAAGCTATCTCCCGAAGCCTCGACCGAACTACAATCGTAAAAATCACTCTTATCGAACCCCCGGTAGGCAAATGCAAATCCTAATGAAGAAACTTCTCTTACTCCTTTTTACTCTTCCAATCATGTTCGCCTGCTCAAAAAAGCAGCCTCCTGATCACACGTCGATTTACGAGGAAATACGTCACGTCAACAAAATGGAGTTTGCTTCTATGGCTGTGACAAAAACCGTCAAAACAGAACGTTCTGACTGGTACAAGATAGGCAAACGTATTGCTGTGTATTCTTTCGACACTTATCTCAAAGCCTATATCGACCTTTATGATTTTGATATGGAAGCAATGGTGTTTGATGAGGAAAACAAGACTGTAAAAGTTACTCTTCCTCCCGTCAAAATTGAGATTGCCGGAAGGGATATGGAGATGAAAAAGGAATATGAGAATGTAGGTATGTTCCGAACAGAAATTGACTCTAAAGAACGAGCACGCATGAAGGAAAAAGCGAGTGCGGAACTGAAAAAAGAGCTTGAGGGTCAGCCTGAATATAAACGTCGACTCGAAGAAACTGCCCGAAAAAAAGCCCGTGCCTATTTTGAAAATATATTTAAAAATGCCGGTTATACAGCTTATATACAATTTAGTGATGAAATAACTAATGGTGGAGACTTCAATATAAAGAACTATGATTAAGGCTCTGAAATACATTATTTCTCTTATTATTGTTGCTGCCTTAGCTTTCTTTGGTTGGCAGCTGTTTAAATATTTCCAACGTCCCGAGGAAATTGAGGTTCTACCATCCAAGCCCGGCGATGTAAAGGAGATGGCGCGTCTGTGCTCTATGGAGATTTATAATGAGGTGTCTGTGCTCGATACAGTTAATTCAAAGGTAATATTTGCCGTTCAGAAACAAAGCGGTAGCATCACTTTTGATATGGAAAATCTTATGATTGATGATTCAAGCGACACTGTGAGAATCGTACTTCCTCCGGAGATAGTAGAGGTATATGAATCAAATGAAAAAAACGCTTGGGAAGTGATAGATACAAAAGCTATAGGACCGATGGCTTTTCTGAGAAGTAATAAGTTCACAACAGCTGAAGAAAACCGTGTGAAAAGCAAGCTTAAAGCAAAAGCTATTAGTCGACTATATACCAACGGAACAATACGCCAAGCTCGCAAAGATGCAGTAGAAAACCTAACCCGACTTATGGAAGGAGTATACCGAAAACCAGTCATAGTGTTCGACCCAACCCCAAATGGAACCTCCAAATAAATTTCCATAAATAAGGGTCACTTTACAAAAAAATGATTAAATTTGCATACTGATTCCAAGATTTATGCTTCTGCGTCGCTTTTTGACATATATCGCTTGTTTCTTATTTCTTCTGCCAACCGGTTGTGACAGAGGGAAATCAGCTTATATCCAAGAAGAAGCCGTCAGAAGGGTATTGACAGTTCAAAAACTCCAAAATCTAAATCCAGGCAACCCCGCAGTAGTGCCTCAGATTGAAGCTATAGTAGACAGCATGAGAAATTCTGGAAAGGATGCTTACTATTTTGGAGCTTCCAATGTGCTTATCGACCGACTTTTTTCTGACGGTCGCTATGCAGAGGCTGATTCCCTTGCGGTAAGAATGCAACGGGATGCATTAGAGGAACGGGATTCTCTGGCTATTGCAATGGCTAAGCGAGTAAGAGCGCAAATTCTCTATAAACTTTCCCAATCGGATAGAGCATTATCCGAAGCATTGTCAGCTCTTCCTTACGTGACGGAGCCGCTCAAATCAGGACAAAACTTCGGCACCGCAACAAGCCTTAATGAATGGATACATATTATCGCCAAAGCTAATGGAGATACTGCTGAAATGCAAATGGCGGCCGATAGATATGCTGAAATCGTAAAGCTTATGGTTAAGCAAAATATTTGGAATGACTCGACAAACCACTACCGTGTGACAGCTCTCGCTTTTGAAGCTGAAAATGCATTAATCAAGAGAAATATCAACCAAGCTGACATGCTACTTGACAGTGCATCCGCTATGATGAGGAAAGATCTCCCTGCGAGAGCTTACGAGCATTTTTTTGACACAAGATGCCGTACGCGAGTGGCAAAACAAGATTTTTCAGGTGCACTTTCCGATGTCGACACTCTTCTCAATACCCACGTTTGCTTCCCTTGGTTTTATCTACGAGACCTCCAACTAAAAGCGGAGGTGGAAAATGCTGCAGGACTTCACAAGCAAAGTGCTAAAACATATTCAAATTATATTGCCTACCACGACTCATTATCCACAAGACTCACTGACCGTAGACTACACGATCTTACTCTCCTTTATCGCTCAGAACTTAACAAGGAAGAGAAACGAACCGCAAAAATCCGACTCTTTGGACTTGGTTCTGTGACCCTTTTACTTCTCATCCTCTTAGGTGTCACTTTTAGGCATGCATTGGCGGAACGAAAGAGAAATCGTCTGTTAGTAGAGCGTTTGCACGAATATGATCGTACTGAACAAACACTTCTTCAAAGTATTCCGGAAGATATTCACTCCTCTGAAGACATTTCAGAAATCATGCGCCTTGATAAACACATGCTCACAGACAGACCATATACCAATCCTGGACTTGGACGAAGCGAATTAGCGGAATTCCTTGGAATATCACAAGACGCATTGGCTCAAATCATACGATCTGAAAGGGATTGTACTGTGCATGCCTACATTAATTCATTCCGTACAGAAGAAGCCCGTCGAATACTCGATTCTAATGCCAATGAATCTATTGCTGAAATTGCAGTGAAGCTTGGCTTTGGCACTGCGCGTACGTTCCAACGCGCTTTTAAGGACCGTTTCGATATGACTCCGTCCCAATATCGAGCTGCGACCAACGAAATCCGCAATGCTGATAATCAATGATTTGAAAATTGTCGCATCCATGTGGCATTATTGTCGCATGATTTGCTATGCTATTTTGAATTCCTTTAGTAATTTTGTAGTATGAAGTTGTTTAAACTTATTTTTTTATTAATATTTCGTCAGGTTTTCGAGCAGATTTTTCTTCATGAAGAAGGAGCGATGCGGGCATCGTGACTGATGAATGAAGGAAAATCTGCCGGAAAGATGGCGGAAGATTAATAAAAAGAATCTTGAGGTTAACTCTTCATTGTATTTTTTTCGTAAATAAGTTTAAACAACTTCATTATTTACTTTCCAAAAATAGTATTGATATCTCAACAATTTTACTAATGATAAAGAAAACGTTTTTTCCATGGTTATGCAGCCTTGCTATCTTGGAATGTCTCAGTGCTTGCTCTGATACAATTAAGGAGGAGGAACCCAACTATCCAGGCCTCGACAGTTTCGAAGGCAGAATCCGTGAGTTTTTCTTGACCAATGAAACCGACGATTTTGATGCAAGCAATTGTGATATTAAGATTCTTGCTCCTGACAATAGTGTCATATCTCGAAAATGTTCTCATTCCAGATCAAATGGCAAATCTACTTTCAACCTTGAGACTGGACTGAAAGAAGGAGATTATCAACTGCTATATATCGAATATCCTATCACTCCTATTGTATCCGAAGATGGTAAGCACAGGATTGAGAAACGTCAGTTTGGACTTGGTTGCTCCATTAAAGCTGTCGACCGAGGCGTAACCGTTACAAGCCATTATGATTCTCAAATAGGCCTAAGTGGAAGCGGCACTGCTGACGATCCTTATATCGTCAGCAGCTACGACCACCTTATGACTCTTGCCCACAAGGTGAATAGTGATGCAACAAATGCTCTATTCACAGAAGACACCTATATCAAGCAAATTGTAGACATTGATATGGACGATGCTTGCTTCTTCACGGATCACCGATATGGTTGGGAACCCGTAGGAAACGATGTAAACCTTCCTTTCCGAAGTAATTATTTAGGAGCTACCCTCAGCAACATATGGAGTCTTCGTGATAAATCTCCTGCCATCGGACTTTTCGGATATATTCACAAGGCGAAAATTGATGGTGTGAAAATTACTGACAGCGAATTCTCCGGAAATTTTGCAGTAGGAAGCGTTGCGGGAGCTGTCATTACTTCCGGAGCACATCGCGACAGATCGGAAATAACAAATTGTCTCGTCAAAAACTCTTCCGTAACAGGATCTAATGGCTCTTTAGGTATTGGAGGAATCATAGGCATAGTGGATATGAACACTAAAATCGCTCTTTACGAATGCCATAATGAGAATTCCACAATAAGCGGTGATTATAATGTAGGGGGAATAATGGGAGCTGCTTCTGCATATTCTCTCACTTCTGTCAATTCATGCACGAACAACGGAAAGACTATAAGCGGATATTCAGGGGCTGGCGGCATCATTGGTTCTTGCGATACTGTATACGCCACAGCTTGCAAGAATCTTGCAGATATTTATGGTGGCAACTCATATTCTGATAAGGACAAGAACAATTCTGCCATTGGCACTGGAGGCATTGTCGGTGGTTCTGGGGTTGCTTTCATTACAGGATGCAAAAACGCAGGCTCCGTCACAGGTAAGGAAGGTGTTGGAGGCATGCTTGGAAGCACCCGCATTATAGGAAATGAACAATCTGGATTGGTCTACAATAATGCTGCATTCAGATATTGCGAAAATGAAGGAAATATATTGGGTTCTCGCTTCGTGGGTGGAATCAATGGAGAAAGTCAATTCGGAAGTTTTGGTTCTCTTAATTCAGGCGAAGTCAAAGGTGACTCATATATTGGAGGTATAGTCGGCAACGCTTCTGTATGTGTTGCTCACAATAATGTTAACAATGGCGACATCATAGGAGTGGATTATACAGCGGGCATCATAGGCAAGAGCACTTTCGGATCAATCGCCCTAAATGACAATTATGGATACGTTGGAGCCACAGGGAATAATACCGCAGGAATTGTTGCCCTTTCAGGAAATAATGTTATTATCCATTTCTGCAGCAACTTTGGGAAAATAGAGAATACAGCTGGTAAACATATTGGAGGAATTGTCGGGGAAATAGGTGATCCAAGAAAATGGACAGGGTGGCAAATCGCAGAGTGTGTGATAGGAAGTGCTGAAATAGCTATGGCGGTCGTTGGTCCTGCTATTTCTATAGCTGCTCCTGTAATTGAAGAATCCGCGCATGTTGTTGCCGCAGTGCTTGAATACAGTGAAATTGGTTTCGACTGGCTTCTCCACGCATCTGATGTCATTCTATGGGGTGAAGGAATCGAGGGATTCATCTCAGGTGAAAGCAGTGAGGAAGTGTCGGAGGCTATCAAGGCCCAGACATTTGAACTGGCTGATGATATCAATAAAAATTTCAAAGAGATAAGAACTGGTTCTTCAAGTTTCCAATATATCGGAGCTGCCAAAGATCCATTGTCTAATCTCCATGGTAATGCAACGGCTGACCTTGCAGATTGGTATGCAATGGAAGGCAATGATGAACTTTTCAACGATGCCTTGAACGAATGCAGAATAGAGAGAATGGAAAAAGTCGAAAACCTCGCTAAAGGAAAAGAAATATTCCATCAAGTTATCGGTGGTGTATGCATAGCAGTCGGAACAGTGGCTACAGTGGGCGCAATGGTTGCTACAGGAGGCGCCGCTGCCCCATTTGTAATCGCCGGTGCAGCCGCAAGCATTGTGGGGGGTATAAATGCAGTGTGGAAAACATGCGCCGAATTTGAAGAAAATGTTGTGATTATTTCCCAATGCGTCAACGGCGGCTCTGTAATCGGGTCTGATCGGACAGGTGGACTCGTAGGGACACTCCATGAGCAGTCCATAATTACAGACTGCCTAAATGTAGGTAAAGGAAATGGAAAAGTCAAACCATTTGCGGGATATTATGACGAATTTGCCGGTTGCATACGCTGTGTTTGTGCTGGCGAAAACTGGGATGGCCATGATATAGGTGCACTCCAATACGGATCCGGAGTTGTCCGTCGAGACGGAAAAGGTACGGATAAAGTTTCTTATCATCTGACAGACCAAACCTATCTTGTAGATGGGAAAAATCTTAACAATCCAAAATACTACAAGGATGTCAACGACGACTGGGATATCTCTGATTCTTCTTCAAGTTATTGGATTCTCTCTCCTTTCGATAATGAGGAAGTTCAATATCCCGTTCCAAGTTTTTCAATGATGCGCAAAAAATAAAGAATGAAATGAAACAATATATATTCTCTTTCATTGCCATGACACTCCTCGCCACAGGATGCTCTGACAATACACCTGATTTTCCAACTAACTCATCGGTGGAAGACAACGAAGGCAGCCGTATATCTTCTTTTGACATAGATCCGGCCCTTCTTGATGGTGAGATGATTTCAAAAATTGGATATGCTAATCTAAAAAAAGGTTTTTTTTATTTAGAAACCTATAATTCAGAACTTCGTCATCTCGGGACGAGCGTGAGATGCGGACTTCACCTCAATGCATCTTCAGGCATTGAGGATGGGGAATATCTATTGACATTCTCTGATAATGATGGTCAACCTCTTGAAGGTATGCTACGCATTGTTGTGAAAGATGACCAGATAATGAAAGTGAGTGAAGCCAAAGGTTCTTTTTCCCTGCGTTCAGGTTCAGGCACACAAGAAGATCCATATCGAATAGGCAGCGCAAGAGACTTCCTGACATTTCTTGACGATCTACGTCAAAACGAGTTGACCAACGGTCGCGACGTATGGTTTCAGCAGACAGCCGACATAGAGCTGATGGACCAAAGCTATGACAAACCAGGACGCGGATATTTCGGATATTCATTCGCTGGGCACTACGATGGAGGCGGATATGCCCTTAAAGGCTTATATTATAGGGGAGCAGAGAATCCTGAAACAGACTCTCGCTTTGGCATTTTTCCATCACTACTTGATGGAGCTACTGTCAATAATCTGACGATCTCTGGAGTTAATGTATCAAATACCTATGCCGATACTGGTACACTTGCTGGAACAATCGTCGGAACAGTCTCCGTATCAGGAATCAAAATGACAGGAAGTGTCATTTCTGACAAGGCCTCAAATATCGGAGCTTTCATCGGCAGAATGGAGAAAGGAACTTTTACTGCGACCGATATGAAACTATGTGGTTCGGTAGAGGGATACAAAAATGTGGGAGGCATAATCGGCAGAATCGATAATGGAAAAGCGACTTTCTCAAGTGTCACAACTCCTGACTATCATTTCTCCGTAGAAGGACATGAAAGTATCGGTGGAATAATTGGTAGCACCAACGAATGTGAACTGACAATAGAAAATACGGAGTTAAAGCATGTAGTCAGCAAGGAAGATGCTGATATACGCTTAATTAGCACAACTGGAGGTACTACCACCGGAGGAATTATAGGTTTGCTGAACGGTTCCAAGTCAGCTAACTTATACAATGTCACTGTAAGTTGCCCTATAGGTGGTCTCAATCATATTGGAGATAAGGTCGGAGGCATTTTAGGTCAAGTGGCACTCTCTGGCAATCTCACACTGAATGGATGTCGCATGACCTCTATGGTAAGTGGAGGAAAAGAAATAGGAGGATATATTGGACATTGTGAGATAACGGGCAATGGCAAACTCCACATAGAAGGGGATTCCAAAGTAAATTACATAATTCCGGATGACAGTGCCGCCGGTATTGAGGGCGTCGGTCAAGTAGGAGGAGCATTCGGTCAACTTTCCAAGACATCCGTTCAATTAGGTTCTCAAGCAAAAATACGCATTGGTATAAATGTGGAAGCTTCAGAATGTGATTGCGGAGGCGCTATAGGTAAGATTACTGATAGCAATGTTGATCTTTCATGTTTTGACATGACTTCAGCTACAATGCAAGTGAAAGGAGAAAAATGTACTGGAGGAATGGTAGGATATGCAAACCATGCGACATTAACAGGCAACTCACCTTTTGACTATAAAACCAACAACGGCATAGCAGAGGTTCCCTCTAAAGACTCTTTCACGCCTTTATTCAAGGGAATTGTAAAAGGGAAAAGCGAAACAGGAGGCATTCTCGGATGGGGCGAAAATGTTACCTTAAAAGCACTTTCTTCAGCATGCACAGTTGAAGTGACTGAAGGCGACAATATAGGAGGAATAGTCGGTAAAATTCTCACCAAAGGCAATGCTAACCGTTTCGAGGATCTTGTCTCTATGAGTATGGTGTCTGCTGTCAACAGCACCAATGTCGCAGGTATTGCCGGGTACCTGGAATGTGACGATTATTGCTACACAACAGATTGTATTAATTTTGGCGATATACAAGGAAGCAATAATACAGGCGGAATATTCGGCTATCTAAGAAGGGAATATTTCAATTGGTATATCGACGAGAAATATAAAACAGTAGACGTTCGCTGGTGTCTAAATATCGGAGAAATCAACGGGGCAAACAGAGTCGGAGGAATAATAGGCGTTTCTAAGACAGGAATGAATTATCATGATGGTTGCGGAGATGTTAATACTGTATTAATCCAAAAATGCGGTAATAACGGTAGAATTATTTCATCTTTAAAGACTGAGGTAGAATCCGGTGTTGGTGGTATCATAGGGTATGGAGGTTCTCGATTATATCTTGTATATAATTCGAACAACGGTGAGATTTCTTCCTCAGCTGCCCATAAGGGTGTCGGTGGAATAGCCGGTTCACTTGGTGACGATCCGGAAGGTTTCAATACAGATTGGCTTAATGTTGATGTGCATAGTTGCATCAACAGAGGCACCATCAATTCTACAGATGCTTCTTCAAGAGTTGGAGGTGTATTGGGATACATGGAAGAAGGATCACACGCATATCTAAAGAATAGCGCAAATTATGGAGATATCCTTCATAAACATAACAGCGATAATGGTGGAATCCTCGGATATATCGACCATCTGGGGAATATTTATGATTGTGTCAACGTAGGACATGTAGAAGAAGGCAATGCGACAGTTGGTACGCATAAGACAGGTTCTGTTTTCTATCATGACGGACTGAATCTAATTGATGGTAGCGGTTGGACATGGCCAAGCGGTCATGTTGTGAAAAAAGAAGATATTTGCAACAAGTCTAAATATTCCCACATAAACTTTGATGACTACTGGGATATGAGAGAATATGGACCTATCCCCAAGTATTGTCCTTTTTGATGCTAATAAAGTCGAAAAACAGTGATTCTTCAGTAATTTTTTGCCTAAAGTCGCGTTAAATATACATACTAATCAATATTGTACACAAGGCGCAAGCCTGAAATAAACAAACATTCAATTTTAAATGACATCTTTCATCATTGCGCTTGCAGCGCTAATTATAGGATATTTTATCTACGGAGGCGTTGTAGAACGAGTGTTTCGCACAGATTCCTCCCGTCCCACACCGGCTAAGACAATGGCGGACGGCATCGACTATGTGGAGATGCCTACTTGGAAAGTATATCTCATTCAGTTTCTTAATATTGCCGGAGTTGGTCCGATTTTTGGTGCCATCATGGGAATCATGTATGGTCCGGCTGCATTCCTATGGATTGTGCTCGGCACTATCTTCGCCGGAGCTGTCCACGACTTCATGTCAGGGATGATTTCACTTCGACTTGGGGGGAAGTCACTTCCAGAAATTGTAGGTAGCGAACTCGGAAAGAAGGTCAAGATGGTGATGAGTGTTTTCACCTGTATATTGCTTGTAATGGTAATTGCAGTCTTTGTTCGCACTCCTGCTAACCTTCTTGCTACTCTTACTCCTGAACACTTGAATGCAACTTTTTGGGCTATCTGCATTTTCCTCTATTATATCCTTGCCACTCTCCTACCCGTCGATAAGCTTATTGGAAACCTCTACCCCGTCTTTGGTTTTGCACTTTTGTTTATGGCAGTCGGGATCATGGGGTATATGATCGTAAATGCAGTGCCAATACCTGATGGATTCTCCGATGGACTTTTCAACCGTCATCCTGCAGGTGAGGCTGCTCCTATCTTCCCAATGATGTGCATCTCGATTGCTTGTGGTGCGATTTCCGGTTTCCACGCTACGCAAAGCCCTATGATGGCTCGCTGTCTCAACAATGAGAAGCATGGCCGGAAGGTATTCTATGGTGCTATGATTTCAGAAGGTATTGTTGCACTTATCTGGGCAGCTGCTGCCATTGCTTTTACCGGCGGTTACGATAAACTTGCAGGCTATATGGCAGAGAATGGTTCTGATGCCGGCATACTCGTACATGAAGTGTGCGTGAAATGGCTTGGAACTTTTGGAGGAGTGCTTGCTATTCTCGGCGTTATTGCCGCTCCTATCACTACCGGCGACACAGCAATGCGCAGTCTACGTCTGATCATTGCCGATTCAATAGGTCTGCAACAGAAAAAATTCATCAAACGTTTATTCGTAACACTCCCAATTGTTGCAGTGTGCTATCTTCTCCTAAATATTAACTTCGATATCCTATGGAGATATTTTGCTTGGTGCAACCAGACCCTCTCCATCTTTACCCTATGGGCATGCAGCGTCTACTTAGCACGCTACAAGAAAGCATATCTCATCACAATGATTCCGGCTATGTTCATGACAGCCCTTTGCATTACATTTATCTGTTATGCCCCCCTTGGGGCATACGTAGAAGGAATAGGACTTCCTCTCTATGTAAGCGAAGCAATAGGACTCACAGCAATGGTAATCTGCACTTTCCTATTCTTTAAGTGGCAACGTGCTCTCGATCCTGACCTTGCTCCTGTCGACTAATCAATTTAAATATAATATAAAAGCTGCATACCTTCACTGCCAATTCGCAGTCAGTATGCAGCCTTTTTAATTATTCTTTCAGTTAAGGGCAGATCTCATAAATTATAGAATTTTAAACGAATCTGAACCATGTTTCGTTCGCACTTCAATTTCCGTTCCCTCTTTTGATAAAGGAACATTTTCCCATCTCAATACATTCACATTGTCCGGAACAGCATTGCCATGTTTTTTACCGTTTATAAACAGCTCGGCTACCCCATCGTTACTGAAGGCCATAATTGTTGTAGTATCTCCAGACCTTGGCTGACGCTTTCCGGCAATATGCACAAATTTATCATCCTTATTCCAGTTTGCCTTATAGAAATAAAAAGCATCCTTTCTGGTCTTTCGATCATATGTGACAAGCCCTTTGTCATTTCTGCCCGGGGTATCTCCCTCATTGCGTGAGGCTGCACAGAAATCAAACATACACCAGATAAAATTGCACCAAAGATAGTCTCTTTCGGCAAGTTGACGATAACTATCAATGTGATACTGTGTCTGCCAATTCTCAGGATGCCAATGCCCCCAAGGTTCCGGTTTTACCAAATCTTCATTCTGTTGCATCACACTTCCTCCAGCTCCATACTCACTCATGCCTATCTTCCTCTCAGGATGTGCGCGATGTTCATCATCAAGCCATGCACCAAGTTCTGCTGGCTCCCCTCCATACCATCCAAAATATTTATTAAATGCAATGATATCTGTGAATCCATTAAAATCATCATTTTGATTGCTTGCACCCATAGTCATTCTTGAAGGATCAAGAATGTGGGCAAGACTATCAAGAGTGGCAACCATTTTCGATGGGCGATCAAGCCAGCCTGAATTAATCTCATTAAAGAGACCCCATGCAAATACAGAAGGATGATGATGATATTGATAGATCATTTCCTTTAGTTGCTCTTTCAAATTCTCATCATAGGCAGAATTATTTACATAGACATTTACAAAAGGAATTTCCACCCATGACGCTATTCCAGCAGAATCAAGCTTATTAAGGAAACTTTCAGACTGAGGATAATGACTCATCCTGACTGCATTGCAACCCATCTCTCTGATAATATCTACATCCAGACGATGATCGGCCTCAGTAACTGCCGAAGCACGCTCTGAAACATCCTCATGACGATTCACACCGTTCAATCTATGAGGCTTGCCATTTAGAAAAAAGCCTCCATCTGCAGTGACTTCAAAGTTTCGCAAGCCAACAGGCACTTCACGCATATCTACAGTCTTACCATTACTTTTCAATTCTACACGTCCGGTATACATAAATGGATTTGATGCACCATCCCATAGTTTAGGATTATCAATTGAAAGTGACAGGGATATAGGATCCGTTACGTCACTGACTACAACACTATTCTTTCCAATTAATTTCGTACCATCCCAAATAGACGATTCCACCTCATAGCCATCAAGAGGGATATTGCCATCAGATGATAAATGGACCACTGCATCAAGTTCAGCTTTCTTTTCATCAACTTTCTTTGAGAAAAAGAAGACTCCAGGAGAAGCATAAAAGTCAGGAGCTATACATACAGGATCTGTAATGATCAACTCTACACCTCTTGGCAAACCTCCATAGATGTTAAAATCGCCACATATTGGAGCCACATCCATTGTCGGTGCATTACTTACCCTTATTTCGAGTTTACTCACTTTCCCGGGTGTCAGGAAATCCGTTATCTCATTCACAAACGCAGTATACCCTCCCCTATGATGAGCCACGAAATGATTATCGATAAACACATCTGCAACAGTTTGGGCTGCATTGACTTTTAAGAAAACTCGCTTCCCAGCCACCTTTAAGTCAGCAGGAAGGATACGGATATAATTGCACAATCCCCTAAAATAATCCTTGTCTCCAAACATTGCATCTTTACGATTCCAGGTATGTGGCAAAGTCACATCTGAAATTTCATGCGACGGTGCCTGAAAACCATAATGAAAGCGCCAATTATCATTGATGGGCTTCACCTCGTGACTCTCGGCATAAAAGCTCATGAAAGAACTGAGGAGAACTACGTCGGTCAATATATGTAAGTAGTGTTTCATAATGTTTAGGTGTATCAAACAATAAACCTCACAAAGATATAACTTATAATTCACATATACAAACTTACTTATAAATAAATTCGAATGCTATAAAGAATAAATATTTCATAACCTGACAATAACCTTCAATCAATTAGCAGATATTTTTTTTATGTTTATCTTTATCAAACTAATATATTTGCTCTATTAAGAGCCCATCTCATAAAAATTTTAGATGGGCTCTTAAAAAGACAATTTTTATTTATTAACATAAAATTAGTTAATTTCAGGATATTAGTGTTAAAATATTCTTTTTTATCTCCAATTGCACACAAAAGTGTGCATAAGCGTTACAAAAAAATTTATACCTTTGTAATCAAAGTAGAGAATATTAAAAACTAAATTGATGAAAAATATCTCTTATGCAAGTCTAATTATTCTGGGATTATTTATATGTGCCTGTTCTGAAAACAATAATCTAATGCAAGAACCGGCACCTCCGATTCCTGAAATTACCGAGGATCCCACTTTCCCTTTAGACTCCGATAACTTTGAAATCCCGGACCAAGCACGCTTTAAGGTAGCGCTATATGACTATTTATCTTTCAACGGAGATAAGTATAGTGACAATCCTGTCTTTGCCACTCCTGCCCCATTTGATTTTCTAAGTTTTAGGATTCTTATGCACGACGATTTCTACTCACCATTTGGCTTTCAACCCTATCAGTGTTATGACTCCATAGTATGGTCATCGCCTGAGCATCCGGAGTCTTTAAGAATATATGAAGATGGCTATAATGGAATGCACTTCACATCTCAATGGGGTAGTTATTTTTACAATGAAGGTATCAATACTGTTTACTTGAGAGGATACAGAAATGGAGAGATCATTCATTCTGATTCTCTTACTTTTGAGTTGAAAGACCGTGATTTCCTCTGTTTCAATTGGGCAGAATGTCCCACTAAGCCAAATACCGGGGTGACGCATGGTATCTATTGTACTCTTGACTCTGAATTTGAATATAGCATTAGCTTTCCTATTGAAATAGATGGTAAAAAATGCCTCAATATATACATTCTATATCGTGGTATGGGAAATGATGAAGTAGACTGTAATCGTATGAAAACCATGCTTGAATACTTTTTAGAATCACATATCGGAGAGCCTGTAAGATATAATAAGGCAGATTTAAAGTATTTTTTCAAACTGTTGCCCGCTGATGAAGAGTTTGGCAATCTCTATGAAAACAAAACCACAAGAGCCATCATCGTTGATCAACAACCCGACAAGGAGGGATATAGACTTGAGCGCTATTATATCCACGTCGAATCAAAATAACTATTATGAAAACAAAAATAATATATCTTCTCACTGTATGTCTAATGCTATCAGCATGCAATTCTGATGAAAAACCATTTATTAAAGGTGGCAATTCTACCACCGAGACATATCTTTTAGAAGGTGTGAATGCAGAGGAACTTCCTACGATTATTTGCCTTAGTCTCCGCCATCACCCTGGAATACTCACGGCATCATGCGACCAATACTGGTGCGATATAGTAAAGACAGAGACTGACCCATCTATGATATCGACTTCTGTTGAACTCTCATTAGACCGAAACAATGAATGGACTAATAGAGAAACTACGTTGACTCTTTCGGTAGATGGATACACTAAAACTGTAAGGATCGTCCAGAAATCTGAAGAAAGGATACAACCTGAAAATGATGTTATCTATGTCACTCGCGAAGGTGGAGACATCTTTGTCAAATTGAAAGTTAAAGTATCAGGGAAAATCAAGGTTGATCTTGCGTTTGGTGACCAACCTGAATGGATAGAGTTTAAAGACGTAATATCCAACCACCTTAATCCACAAAATCCGGATTGCCAACTTCATTTCAATTCAAAAGAAAACATAGGATTAGGACGCATCTGCGGAGTAACACTAAAGGCTGAAGGAAGCGATATCGAGTCTCGCTTCTATCTAATACAGCAACCAGACTTTTTCAAAGAAGAGGAAACGATCTCTATTGATAAAGCCGGAACTCTTGACATTCTCATCGGCACAGATAAAGAGAATATCCGAAGAGTCCGTAATCTTAAACTGACAGGCGAAATGAATGGTCTCGACTGGAATGCGTTGCGTTCCTTTTTCTACAAAGGCTATGCTGCCGATCCTTCTCCAGATGAATACCCTGTTAATCTTGACCTATGTGATGTGTACTCAGTAAGAGGTGATAGATCATACTATTCAGATCTTGGCTATAAACCTATGGAATCAGAATTATACGTATATCAAGACAACGAGATTCCCCAAAGTGTGTTTTCATGGTTCGTAAACCTTACCGGTCTCATTCTTCCTCAAAAAACCGTCAAGATTAATCAATATGCATTCTCCCACAATCCAAGTCTTTCTTCTATCGTTATTCCAGACAATGTAGAGGAAATAGGTTATGGAGCTTTTCAAGAATGTAGGAATTTAAAGAAGATTAATATATCTGACAATTCTCACCTAAGAAGATTAGGAAGGTATGCATTCTCTGGATGTGGACCAATCGAAAAAATGAATCTACCTATATCTCTGACTGAAATTGACGACGGTTATCTTAATTTCGCGGCAAAAGAGTTGAAAGTCCATTGGTCTACTCCTCCAGAAATCAGGGTCCCCCCTACAACAAATGAAGGCAGTATCCTCTATGTCCCTAAAGGCACAGTTCCTCTATATCAGGAAGCTTTTGGCTGGAACCGCTTTCCAATTATTCAGGAATTTGAAGAATAAACTAAGTGATATCAGTGTTTAATAGTTTCCAAACAAATGATAATCTGGAATCCATGGCATGGATGCCATAAGATAAGCGAGGGATGCGAGCATTGCTACATGTATTTTCTTGATAGGAAGCGCGGTATTGACACTTCACTTGTCTATCGCACTGCTAATTTCAATCTTCCGATTCAGAGAGACAGAAAAGGCAACTTCAAGTTGAAATCAGGAATGCAGATTTATGTTTGCCTGTCAACGGACTTTTTTGTGGAAGAGGCGGATGAGTGGCGTACGGAAGTATGGAAAATGATACGTCAACGCTCTGATATTGCATTCAGACTGCTTACAAAACGAGTTCACAGAATCAAGGCTTGTCTTCCAGATGATTGGGATAAGGGATATCCTAACGTAATGCTCTCCGTGACATGCGAAAATCAGAAACGAGCTGATGAGCGTCTGCCTATCCTCCTTTCTATCCCTGCTAAACACAAAGGTTTTATGGCAGCCCCCTTCATTGGCGAGATTAATGCCAGAAAATATCTTTCATCAGGACAAATCGAAGAAGTAATTTGCGGAGGTGAAAACTATGACGGAGCTCGAGTCTGCAGGTTTGAATGGGTTGAAAGTCTATCCAGACAGTGCTTTGAAAATGAAGTCACCTTCAATTTTATTGAAACAGGAACCGTATTTGAAAAGGATGGAAAGACATACAGAATTCCATCCAAACGAATTCAAAGTCTGCAAGCGTTCAAATCAGGACTAAGTCATCATTTCGGAAAACCCAAATTTGATTTGTCCTCACCTTCCAACATCCTCTTCCCAACAGAACCATACTCCCCATTTTTCAGAGAGCATTGCAATGCTTGCGGCTCACGCATGATCTGCAACGGCTGCTCCAACTGCGGCAACTGCAATAGTAACTTCAATAATGGATTTTAGTTACAATAGATGCTCCGTATGCGCCTATACAAATAATATTTAAATAAACCTTTTCATATTGAAAAATGTCTAAAATAGAAAACGATATGAGAAAGTTAGTTTTTATTATAAGTTTTGTTATTGGAATTTTAGGCGGAAGCGTCTATGCCCAAGATCATAGTGATGAACGGCAAGGATATGAAAGCTTTGTTCGTCATAGTCGTCCCAATAGATCTCCGTATTTAGTATCGAATAATAAGGTGTTTTATGAAGGAAGAGAGATCAAAGGAGCGTCAGCTATAAAATTCGATATACTCAGCGACGGATATGCAAAGGATGCATGGAAAGTCTTTTATCGAGGAGAAGAAATGAAGAAAGCCTCAAGCAATTCTTTTAAAGTTTTAGGATATGGTTATGCAAAGGACGCTTGGAATGTTTTCTTTGACGGGAAAAAGATTGATAAAGCCAATGCCCACAGCTTCACAGTGTTATCGGATTGGTATGCCAAAGATACGTGGAATGTCTATTTTGACGGAGAAAAAATCGAAAAGGCTAATGCGAATAGTTTCAAAGTGCTACCAGACGGTTATGCCAAAGATACATGGAACGTATTTTTTGACGGAAAAAAGATTGACGGAGCAAGCCCCAACAGCTTCAAAGTGCTTCATGACGGCTACGCAGAAGACAACTGGAATACCTATTATTACGGCCGAAAAATCGATTAAGCAGATAAAACCATTTTTCAACTTTAACGGATTATAACTTCGTAAATCTAATATTTTTTAGGTTATTCTTCAAAGACTTTCCAGTGACCTCCATTATCCGGGCCGATACGCTTAAGTCGATTGTCTTTCTTTAGAATCGCGATTTGTTTCTGGACAGCCTGGACTGATAAACCTAAGCAAGATGCCATCGCTTTAGCCGTAAGCGATGTATTATCTTTTATCAGTTTCAAAATACGGTCACGGGATTTCAATTTTGTCTTGCTGTATTTGGATTCATTTTTGATAAATAACTTCAGATGCAAATCAAGCACTTTGCGCATAACAAGTCGAAATTCCCTCTTTTTCTCTCTTTCATAACGAGTATCATCTGAATTAGTGTCGAACTGTTCAGGGTACAACGAAATAAGGTGCACACAGAGAACACACGGAGTTTTGTCCTTTTATATCTATTAATAATTACATTATCCGGCTTTATACACTGAGGGGCTTTACTTCGCTTGCCCATTGAGTCCACTGAGACTATCCGCTGAATAGTTGCTGGCAGCCTGCAATGCGTGAAGAAACCATGAAATAAATTTTTCAGTTCAAAAATATTTTCTTAAATTTCCAAATGAATCAAATCCCACAAAGTTTCTTGAACAGTTTCCCGATTACAAAAGACAGTTTCGCTTAATTAAAGACGGTGAAACCATTGACTTAGAAAAGGAAGACTTTTTATAGTGTTGGCATTAACTATCGAAAGTTAATGTCCTTGATAACTGTTGTATTACAAAAACAATAGGATAATTTGGGGGATTGTATGATTTTTATTTTTCAAATAGATTTAGTAATTTTGTAAAAGAATAATTGGCGTTCTTATCTTCTATTATATGCGGATACAGCATGCCACAAAAAATTATATTTAAAAACATGAAGAAACTTATTGTTGCTATTTTAGCGTTAACAACTATCATCACAACATTCGCAGCTGACTATGATCTGTCGGGAAAAACAATTGTTTTCCTTGGTGACAGTTATGTAAAAAATCATCGTCGTCCAGCATCAGAGGCATGGCATGCAAAAGCCGCAACCAATCTTGATATGAATTACGTAAATTGCGGTCGCAATGGAAGTTCAATAGCCTTCGACCGTACAAAAGATGGATTTGGCCCGGCAATGACCGAACGTTATAAAACAGAAATCCCTGATTCTGCCGATTTTATCGTGATAATAGCAGGTCATAATGACGCTGACTATCTTACTAATCATTCCGATGAAAATCTATGGGAGGATTTCGTAAAAGGACTGGATACATTGCTTGATGGCATACATACAAAATTTCCAAATGCCAGAATAGCATTCGTGACTCCCTGGGCAGTAAATCGTGCAGGATTCTCAGAAGTAAATGCCCAGATAATAAAGACCTGCGGACAAAAAGGAATTCCAGTTCTTGATATGGCTGCATTGGGAGTTATTGAAGTAAACAATCCTGATTTCAGGGCCAAATATTTTCAGGGTTTGAATGATACCGCCCATCTAAACGCCGAAGGACATGATCTTTTAGTGCCACTCGGAGAAGCATTCATTCGATTAATTGCCCTGCAATAAATCGATGAAAAAAGTTCTGATTATAGGTTGTCCGGGGGGAGGGAAAAGCACTTTTGCAAGAAAACTTGCAAAAAAGACAGGTCTGCCCCTATATTATCTGGATATGATTTGGCATCGTCCTGATCGAACCACTCTCCCACCGGAAGAATTTGATAAGAGACTTGAAGAAATTCTAAATACTGATTCGTGGATCATTGACGGTAATTACACCCGTACTCTGCCAATGCGTCTAAAAGATTCAGACACTATCTTTCTCTTTAATATACCGGTTGACATATGTCTCGCCGGTGCCATAAAGCGGCTTGATCACCAACGAGTAGACATGCCTTGGCACGACACAGTACTTGACGAAGACTTCCGCCAATGGATCATAAATTTTCCCAATGATCGTCTCCCTGTAATCGAGGAAATCCTCTCTCTATATCGCGGAGATATCTATCGATTCACAACACATCAGCAGGCAGACAACTTTATTACAACCCTCTAAATCATTCAAGAAAGCTTGATTTCTACCTTGATTTCTGGATGAGTGGCAGAAGGATGGTTTCAAAGTTGTCGCGGGATATGATACGATAGTGGAAATGGACAGAATCGTTAAAGCGGCGGCTGTGATGGGCTATGTAGTTACCTTCCTCAAATTGCTTCTGAAGTTCCCGTCGGTCTGTCTCTTCATCGGGGAAGTGTAAGCCTTTATCCACAATGACACTGTCGATGAGATTCCATGTCGTCATCCATTCCTCTCCGGCAGGAGGCGTAATACCTTGGACGCTTTCAACAAATGTCTTGAAAAACAAATCATAAGGCACAATACCATCTTTAATTACAGAAAGATTCACTCTGTAGAAATTTCCACGAAATCCTGTCTTCTCATAAAGAGGACCATCAAATGGGCCCTCCTCCGAAAGTTCATAGCGAAGATATCGGCCGGAAGCTACCGTGTCGGCAAGTATATGTCCCGGGCCAAAGAAATCTTGCATAAAATTCTTATATACATCTCGATATTGAGAAGATGGGTAATGAGACATCTGATAATCAAGAGCCTCTGAGATGGAATCTGCCGTTGTCATGACAGACCCAGATGATTCAATTTTGCTGGATTTTGTATTGCATCCGATAAGAATCAGTAATGCTGGAATTATCAGAACTATTTTACGTCTCATATTTTTGATATTACTTATTGAAAATGAATTATTTCGCTTAATGACGCACGCGGAGCGTGCTAACTACTCTCATTGTCACTCGCGTTTACAGGAACGGAAGATGAGGAGCCACATTAGCATGACAATGAAGGCGTAGGATGCAAAAATTATCCAGGGGTATATCCAGTCTCCCATAAACAATCGGATCGGGGCATTAGACCCGGGCAATGACATCATCTCCCAGCTACACCATCTATTCACGATTCCACCGGCTGCTAAAGTACCAACAGTGGCACCAATGCCATTACTCATAAACATCATCAATCCCTGAGCAAACCCCTTCATATTTTGAGGAGCAACCTGCTGAATATACAGATGTCCTGCTATAGTAATGAAATTAAAAGCAATTCCATACACCAACATCGACCCTACTAAAAGCCATAATCCAGCTCCGGGATTGCCAACACCAAGCATCATAAACCGCAAAGACCATGCAAGAAGCCCGATAGCGTAGACAAATCGTATTCCTCGCCACTTCAAAGAAATGCCAACAAGCAAAATGCATGCAGCTTCCGAAATCTGCGACAGCGAAAAAAGCATCGTTGCATTTCCTGAAGCCAATGAGTTAGCATATTCAGCTATTCCAGTAAAATGAGTGATGAATGGAGTTACAAATCCATTGGAAATCTGTAGGCATACTCCCGACAAGATGACAAAAACAAGAAAAATAGCTATCTGGCGCTTGCCCAACATCGTCTTAAGTGAATCTTTAAATGGAATCTTATCAGGTATTGACGTTTCAGGAACTGACTGTCGAGACCCCAATGAAGGAAGAGAGAAGGAATATAGAGCAGTCAAACATCCCATTATCCCACTACATAAAAGCTGCATTGCATTATACTGAAAACGTAAATGCCCTACTACTCTATCATCGCTGAATGAAAATCCCAAAGAACCATCATTCCAATATGCAGAATTTACAAACCACATAGCTGCCACGAAACCCACTGTACCCCAAATACGTATAGCAGGGAAAGCAGTCACTGTATTGTGTCCGCACTGAGTCAGAAGACCGAATGTTGCTGTATTTGCAAGAGCCATCGTTGGCATATACAAAGCCAGAAAAAGAAGATAAAGAGGATAAATCACCCCAAACTCAAGGTGCGGATGCGTCATACCATATCTCCACATCGCAAACATTACAATTGCAGCTAAAAGATGGCATAGTCCTAAAAGTCTCTCAGGACGCCCTGTCCTATCGGCAAGGCGTCCCAAGAGCGATGGGGTAATGATCGACACAAGACCAATGGCAGCATAGAACCATGCAATCTTGCTGCCAATTCCTCCGGATCCAAGGAATTGTCCAAAACAAGTCAGATAGCATCCCCATACCCCGAATTGAAGGAAATATAGCAATGAAAGACGTGCTTTCATAATATCTATAAGAATAAGAATCGGTTAGAATTTGAACTCAACGCCACCCATGATTGTGGTGCCGGGCATCGGACATCCGTAGATGATCTGATAATGCTTATTGGCTATATTATCGACCTTTACAGAAAGTGTCACGGGCACTGCAGATGAGGAATTGAGAGTATATGCGGCTCTCAGATTAACTAATGTATAACTTTCGGTTGAACCATCAGGATTTCCATTCTTCATGCTCCAAATGCTTTGATCTTCAAGAGTGAAGGTGAAATCACCGGGGGAATATGTCAGATCTGCACATAGTTTGTTCTTAGGAGAATACAGATTTTCGGAATCTGTGTGCAAATAAGACCATGATGCACTTGCCTGAAGATTTGATAGGATCCGATATGCAGCTTCAATTTCAAAACCTTTGTTTTTGAACTTACCGGTGTTGACATTTCGTGGACGACCGTCAACGCGGACAGTCTGGATCATATTCTTTCCGTTGATGTAAAAGAGAGCGGCACCAAGCATCAAGTTGTAGTTAAAGAAATGTTGACGATAGCTTATCTCATAATTTAGCATATATTCCGGTTTAAGATCAGGATTTGCAGGGGGATAGAGATATAGCTCGCGGATGTTAGGCGAACGGAATCCCTTACTAAACGAAGCCTTAATCTGAGAGGCATGACCGGGCTTAACAATTATACCCGCCTGTGGAACCCAAACATTGCCATATGTGGAACCATGCTGCAGACGAACTCCACCATTGATATTCAAGATATCGTTGAAGAAACCCTGTTGCATCATTAGGAAGCCGGCTATCTCATTGACATGATGGGATGCCTCAGATGAGCGGATTGACTCATCCTCCTTATTTGTATTCCATATATGGCCACCCCAATGCTGGAAATCAATACCGGCAGAAAGGACATTCGCATTCCAAAGATAGAATGATTCATATGCTGTGAAGCCCATATTATAATCGGTAGAATGAAACAGATAATCTCGCGGAGTAGCATCGGGAGCATTGCCATCGTCGAGATTATGACGTCCCCAATTTATATAGCCTTGCACGCCACCGTCACACTTATCATAAATATTCTTGACATAAAGTCCTCCAGTACCTCTGAAAATATCTGTCCACATATTCTCCAAAGGATCCTGGAGAGTGCCCGGATTGTTGGCATGACTTTGGGTCATATCAAGCATACCGGCTACATTCCAGTGATTTGAAGCTGCATATTTAAGTTGTGCAAATTCATTAGCAAGCCAGAAAGCGCTTCCAGCTCGGTTGCCATTGCTTCTGTCGAGCTGTCCTGAAAGAGTAGCTGAAAACTTATCCTTCTTGTAGCCGGATGAAAGAGCAAATTTTTGAGTACTGAAAGATCCGAACATCGCACGTGCACGTCCTGTAAGACCATCTTTCTTTTGGGTTTGAGTGATAATATTGATCGAACCACCCATTGCATTTGAACCATAAAGGAGCGACGAAGGACCTTTAACAACTTCTACTTTTTCTACTCCATTAGCCACATATGTATCAGCCAGGCTATGACCGAAAACACCAGCCCACTGAGGCTGACCATCAATCATAAACAGAACCTTATTGCCCTGACCGACACCACGGATGTTGACGGTACCGGCACTTCCGCCAGAAACACCATAACCCGCAAAACCACGTTCTGTGACAAACAGTCCCGGAACTTTGTTAACAAGAATCGGCAGCAGAGAACTCTCACCGGATTTCTCAATTTCATCGGCATCAACCTGAGTGACATTTAGCGGAATCAAATCAACATCAGTTTTTAGAGGTGCTGTGACTACCACCTCGTGTAGACTTACAGTATCTCTTCTAATTTCTGATGCATTCATCACTCCGGCAGTCACCACTAAAGGAAGAAAATACATTAATTCATTCTTCATAATCATGGGTTATTGTAATTGTATTTCTAAATCTGATGCAAAATTAATAAAAATTTTTGATTATTCAGCAAATTTTAGTTAATTTTGTATTATAATTCACAAAATAATCAGTGAAGTTATTTCCACTTCAAAGAATCAAATATGAATCAATCTGAAATAGACTTTTTTGATGCCCTTGCCCCATCATGGGATGAGAATGAGATACGATCCACTCCTGAGAGAGTGCAACACATTCTGAGCAAACTTCCTATCTCAAAGGGAATGGATGTGCTTGATCTTGGTACTGGAACTGGAGTTTTGGTGCCTTATTTAAGTGAGATGGTAGGGACTGAAGGACATGTGGCTGCCATTGATCTATCTGAAGGAATGCTTTCTATAGCCCGAAAGAAATATGGACACTTGTCAAATGTTGAGTTTCTTAAATTGGATTTTGAGGAAGAGCAAATTCCTGGGAAATTTGATGTGGCGATGCTTTACTCGGTTTATCCACATCTCCACTCCCCTGCCGACACAATTGAATGGCTGTTCAAGATGAACATGAAGCCGGGAGGAGTCATTGTGATCGCTTTTCCATCAGACGAGAATTTCATCAACAACATCCACCATGAAAGAAAAGCGGAGCATGATCATCTGCCACCGGCACACATATTAGCCGAGATGATCATGAAATGGGGATATCAGACTGAAGTGATCGCTGAAAATGCTGATGAATATATAGTTGCAATAAGAAAATAACAACACTTTTTTATTAGCAAAAATCATAAGTGAGTAAACTTCGAAAAAAATAATGGACTCACAAACCGTGCGTCCATTAGAGCCCATCTCATAAATAATTGTTGTAATAATTCAGTAACTTATTCCATTTTTAAGGAGAAGTTCCTTTAGTCTTAGGTTTTCCAGGCGTAGTGTGTCGACTTCGTCGCGGAGATCATCTACTCTTTCAGAGAGTCTATCGTTGCGCTTTGACAGATATTCTATTCTTTCTGACAATTCCAGATCAGGGTGTGGATGTTCACGCTCCTTCTGATGTGCAAGGTCATGGAAATGATTTAGAAGTTGAGCAAGAGTGTCACTTTGATCCATTGCATGAGTATGAGGAGGAACGACCGGCTCTGTATGATCATCCATCAGGTATTCATCCAAATTATCAAGTTCGAATATTTCCTTTATCTTATCCAGTTTTTCTTCAGGCATACGGCTTTTGCCATTTTCTATTGCAGAAAGGAAACTTGGACGCACCTGAAGAAGATCAGCAAGTTCTCTCTGACTCATGCCGGCCCTTTTGCGAAGTCTTACAAAATCTACTCTACTCATTTCAGTTTTTCTTTGCAGGATCACACGTAAGACTGATACCGAGTTTCTTGAAAATCTTATGATCTACTTCTCCAAGCATAACAGTTGAATGTGCCTGACATCCGTCAAGTTCAGGAAGTGTCTCAAGAGCTTTTTTGCAATTTTCATCATGAGTACTAAGCACTGACAAAGCAACGAGCACTTCATCGCTATGAAGACGCGGGTTATGCCCTTTCAGATATGTGGTCTTTGTATGCTGAATCGGCTCTATCATTTCCTGGGGAATCAGCTTTAGGTCATGGTCAATTCCGGCAAGATGCTTCACCACATTGAGAATAAGGGCACTGCTTGGACCAAGAAGTTCACTTTGTTCAGCAGTGATTATGGTGCCATCAGCAAGTTCAATGGCACTGCAAGGAAGTCCGCTTTTCTCCGAACGATCTCGGGCAGCCCCAATGCAAGGACGATATGAAGCATCAATCTTTGCCTGCTTAAGAAGCAGCGCGATTTTGTTAACCTCTGACTCATTGTCATCACCCTTTGCCATAATGTTGAGGGCTGTGAAATATCTACGTATGATCTCGTTGTTAGAAGCCCGGCAACATACAGAATCATCACTTATGCAGAAACCTACCATGTTCACGCCCATATCCGTCGGAGACTTGTATGGATTCTTACCATAGATTCCTTCAAAAAGAGTATTAAGCACAGGGAAAATCTCAACGTCACGGTTGTAATTAATAGCTGTCTTCCCATATGCCTCGAGATGGAATGGGTCGATCATATTGACATCGTTGAGATCTGCAGTAGCAGCCTCATAAGCTATATTGACAGGATGCTTGAGAGGAAGATTCCATACAGGGAATGTCTCAAATTTCGCATATCCGGCTGTCACTCCATGCTTATTCTCATTGTAAAGCTGACTGAGGCATACTGCCATTTTGCCGCTACCGGGACCAGGGGCTGTGACTATTACAAGAGGACGCGAGGTCTTGATGTAGTCATTATGGCCAAATCCTTCGTCGGAAGCAATCAAATCTACGTTTGCAGGATACCCCTCTATAATATAATGATAATATACAGTGATGCCCATTCTCTCAAGCTTTGAGCGGAACTTGTCTGCACTAATCTGCCCATTATAATGAGTGACGCATACAGATCCAACATAAAAACCGAGATTCTGGAATTCCTTACGCAGACGAATCACGTCCATGTCATATGTAATACCAAGGTCACCTCGCATCTTATTGCGCTCGATGTCGAGAGCACTAATGACAATCACGATTTCAGCCTGATCCTTGAGCTTCTGAAACATCTGAAGCTTACTGTCGGGTTGAAAACCGGGAAGCACATGACTGGCATGATAGTCATCAAAAAGTTTACCACCAAGCTCAAGATAGAGCTTATTTCCGAAATGAGCGATTCTTTCCTGAATATGTTCAGACTGAATCTTAAGATACTTGTCGTTGTCGAATCCTTTCTTCATAACGGGATACAAAATTAATAAATTTTCACATCTAATGCAATAGAAATATGAAAAAAAGTCTCCAGTAGATTTTATTCTACCGGAGATATATTAATTTATATGTTGGGAATCAAATAGGACGTCCATAGTAGTAGAGAGTCCAGGCATCGCGAGCATAGCCGTTTGGAAGAATCTCGAAAGTAGCAGGATCTGCTCCCGGGAGAATACGTCCGAGGTAGTAGACATTCCAAGCATCGCGAGCGTAACCGTAGTCAAGGACTTGAAAAGTCGGGATATTCACAGCATTCATTACAAAGCCGTTGAAAATAACGTTTGCAGCTCCGATTACATATGCAAGATTCGGATTTGGGATTGGCGGCACATATGGTCTGGGATTGCGAGGCGGAACGGGACGAAGATGTGGAGGAGGAGGGGTCGGGCGAGAAGGAAGATAACCAGCTCCTACCCCGGGACGAGGGGCACTATGACCCGGATGCCCGGGACGATAGTCATTGTGATGACCATTGTTTCCGGGACGATAGTTATTGTTGTGCCCACCACCATTTCCGGGACGAGAATAATTATTCGGCTTGCTATTATTTGGACGATGGTTGCCATTATTATGGTTGCCGTTGCCATTTCCGGGACGTTGATTGCCGCCATTGTTGCCGGGACGGCTGCTACCATTATGATTGCCGCCATTCCCCGGACGACTATTGCCATGTTTCTGTTCTGTCTTATTACCACCCCGATTATTGCCTCTGTGATTTCCGTCAGCGTTTATACTGCCTATTCCAAAAGAGAGGGAGAGAGCCACGATAAGTAAAATTTTTTTCATAACTCAGTAGGTATTTTGGAGACTTAGAATTATATCCTTGTCTTCCGGTTAATTTTTCTATATAGACAAATAAGTAGCAAAAAGTTTAAGAATATTAACTTTTTTTAGAAAATGAGTTTCATCGCAGGGAGGACGCACGTCACAACAACTTCCATATGAGAAATCCGGCTCCCATCGAAACAGGAGTCGGATTTCAAAAGATAAGTTAGTGGGTTATAATTTAGTCTTGTCCTCAGTCATCAGGATTTAGTCTTCAGTCTGAGACTCGGCATAAGCCTTCAGAAGCTTTTCTTGCACATCGCTTGGAACAAGTTCGTATCCGGCAAACTCCATTGAGAATGAACCACGTCCACCTGTAATAGAGCTAAGCGCAGTGCTATAGCTTGCCATTTCCTTGAGAGGAACTTTAGCCTGAAGTTTCTGGATACCATGTTCAGCGTCCATACCCATGATAATGGCACGACGACCCTGAAGTTCACTCATCACATCACCGAGATAATCATCCGGCACAAGAACCTCTACATCATAAATAGGCTCGAGAATCTTCGGATTAGCCTCACGGAAAGCCTGAGAGAAAGCATTTCTGCCTGCAAGACGGAATGAAATTTCATTAGAATCTACGGGGTGCATCTTACCGTCGTAGATCATCACGCGAACATCGCGAGCATAGCTACCAGTAAGAGGACCCTGCTCCATACGGTCCATAAGGCCCTTCACGATTGCAGGAATGAAACGAGCGTCGATTGCACCACCTACGATACAGTTGTAGACAACTATCTTTCCACCCCAATCAAGAGGAATTTCTTGCTTATCACGGACATTCATCTTGAATTCTTGACTGCCAAACTTGTAAGAATCAGGTTCCGGCATTCCCTCAGTGTAAGGCTCAATTATCAAATGAACTTCACCAAACTGACCGCTACCACCAGACTGCTTCTTATGGCGATAATCTGCGCGGGCAGCCTTAGTAATAGTCTCACGATAAGGAATCTTCTGCTCTTCGAAAATGATAGGCAACTTATCGTTGTTTTCAATTCTCCACTTTAATGTACGGAGGTGGAACTCACCTTGACCCTTTACGAGAGTTTGCTTAAGCTCTTTACTCTGCTCAATGACCCAAGTAGGATCTTCTTCGTGCATACGAGTAAGGATACCGGCAAGTTTCTCAGCATCACTCTCAGTGACAGGCTTGATGGCACGAGTATACTTGGGAGCAGGATATTTAATGAAGTCAAACTTGTATTCGCAACCCTTTTCATCAAGAGTATTACCTGTACGAACATCCTTGAGCTTAACAGCTGCACCTATATCTCCAGCTTCAAGTGCATCAATCGGAGTACGAAGCTGACCACAAACGGTAAAGATTTGAGCAAGACGCTCCTTGCCACCTCTATCAACGTTTTCAAGGTCAGCACCAGCCTTGAGAGTACCACTCATTACCTTGAAGTAGGAAACTTCACCAATATGCGGCTCTACAGAAGTCTTGAAGAAGAATACGCTTAGAGGTCCATTAGCATCAGGTTTTACAGCTTCACCGTCAACAGTCTCCGGAGCCGGCATATCGTCAACGAAAGGACAAACGTTGCCAAGGAATTCCATCATACGGCGCACCCCCATGTCCTTACCAGCACTAACGCAAATGACAGGGAATATAGAACGTTCGATCAAGCCCTTTCTGATACCCATGCGGAGATCATCCTCAGTAAGCGGCTCATCGCCGAAAAATTTATCCATGAGGCCTTCATCGTTAGCAGCAGCAGCTTCCACGAGGATTCCGTTGAGTTCTTTAGCTTTTTCCATTTGGTCGGCAGGAATCTCAGAAATAGTTGGTACTCCCCCATCGGGACCCCATTCATACTTTTTCATGAGAAGCACGTCAATGATAGCATTGAAGCCCGGCCCAGCATTGATAGGATATTGGATAGCAACCACATTATTGCCAAAGTACTCACGTAGCTGCTCCATCACATTGTCATAGTCAACCTTCTCACCGTCCATTTTATTAAGTGCGAAGATGACAGGCTTTTGAAGCTTAGAAGCAGTACGTACAATATTTTCAGTACCCACTTCCACGCCGTATTCAGCATCAACAGTCACAACACCAATATCAGTTACGCCGAGAGCTGTGTATGCATTGCCAACGAAGTCATCGGCACCCGGACAGTCGATTATGTTCAGTTTCTTATTATTAAATTCTGCGGCAAACACTGTTGAAAAAACAGAGTATCCGTATTCCTTCTCAACGGGGAAATAATCGGAAACAGTGTTGCCGCCGGCGACAGTGCCACGACGCTTAATCACACCACACTCGAAAAGCATAGACTCGGCAAGGGTGGTCTTACCAGACCCCTTGG
>CAZGGB010000034.1:0-30377 GCA_964525115.1 uncultured Sangeribacter sp.
CACGCAAGCTCCTTGACGTAAGCAAGGCGACCAGGCTCGGCTGGACCTACAAGACGGAGCTTCCCGACGGCATCCGCCTATCCTACGAGGATTTCCTCAACAATCCAATGCGAGCAGAACGATAAATTCTCCCTCAGCAGCAAATTTTTATTGGGTGTTCAAGTACTAAACATTAGCTTAATATATTAGCTTAATGAAAATTTAGAAATTTCTTGGTTATATTTTTATCGTTTGTTTGAAGACTTATTATTAAGATAGAATTGTTGGATTTCTTAAGTTGTTCAAGATCAATTGACTTCAAAGCTTGGATTTCTTCTGTATATATGCATTCACCATTGAGTTTAAATATACTTATTCTTCCCTTTCCAGAAGTACTACAATGTATTATCCTTCCATTGTCTACTGTTATTTCAGAATGCGTATCCTCAATATTTACTACAGCTGAAGACTCCTGAAGAAGTTTCAAGTCTTCCTCGTCTATATAATCATTAATGCTATAGACATTGGAAAATTCATGTGAACCATCTTTATATGTAATTGCCAATCTGAATTTTATATTCCAGATGACGTCCTGAACAGGTATGGGATTGGTGTCTATAGATAAAACTCTTTTTGCCAGAAACATAGGATTTTGAGATTCTGATTCGTATTGAGAGGTACGTTCATAAATAATCCTTTCGATGTTATTTGTTGAAGTCAATGTCAAATTAAGGGTCCCACTACACTCGCGTTTCCCGTCCTTCTGTTATGTTATTTGATATTTATAAGATATCCCTTCAATAATATCATCACTATTATGTATATTCTCACATGTTGTTTGTGAAGATATTGTCAACGAACCAACTGCAACAGAATATATAAATATGAGAAATCTTATATTAAAGGCTGACTTTAGATATTTTTGTTTTTCTGTTATCATACAATTCCTTTTTTATGTATATGCCTTTTTGTAATATTTGATTATGGAAATCATCAGGAGAACCAATATAGATATTGTTTCCATTCATATCATATAATTGAATCTGACATAAAGTTTCAGCTCCAAGTGATAAGCTGCAATTAAAATCATTACTTCCATATTGTGGGCTTAAATTGGATTCCTCTCATGTCACTGAATATTGATGTCGTCACAACGACGATAGATATAAAATAGTATTTTTTCTTTGTCATTTTTGTATAGATTGAAGTTTAATGGTGTATTAGCAATTATAGATTTGAGGTATTATTAGTAAAATGATAGTATCTCTCAGATTTCTTAAATTCGGTGGCAAATTTAATAATAATTTTTGTATTTATCAAGTGAAAAAGTTTAACGGTGTTAATTATATAGTGTTGATATTTAATTTTTTATAAATTGGATAATTATTTATGTTTAACACCATAGTTAATTATCTTAAGGAGAATATATTATTAGTTTAAAAGTATCAGGATTAACTTATGAGCTATATAAAAAGATTCATAATTTTTATGTATATTTGCAAGTAAAACTGATTTATATGAATAGACATAAGCATCTAACAAAAGTCTTTGTCGGGACTCTCTTGGTTCTATTGGGTGTCATAATAAGTTGTGAGCATCATAATATTATTGACAATAGACTCGATCTTGCAGAAAGTTTTATGGAGGATAGACCAGACTCATCGCTTGCCATATTAAATGAGATTAAAGGTTCTGAACTTGATGGGAAACGACTTAAAGCAAGATACGCATTGCTGAAGTCAATGGCATTGGATAAAAATTATATCGACACTACAACATTTGATGTTCTTCAGCCTGCTATTGACTATTATCTTAAACATGGCAGTGCAGACGAAAAACTCAGAACTTATTACTATCAGGCAGTGATTTATATGAATGCAGGGGATGATGATAAGGCCATGCAGTCAACTCTAAATGCGCTTGATAATGACGGAGATATCACTGATTCATTAATTATGGCAAGACTTCTTGTTTTGCAATCCACTTTTTTTTATAGACAATACCGAATATTAGATTTTTTAAATAATAACCTTAAAGCAGGAAGCTTATTTGGTTTAAAGGGTAAAATACATCAACAGTTGATAAGTTATTGTAAGGCTTTGAATGGAGCAACCACACTAAATGATAAATCTAAAGCTGATAGTATAATTAATATATGCGATGCTCTCATAAATGATTCAATTCCACTAAAAAAACTAGCCTTAAAATCATATTTGAGATATACAATTAATTTTGGAAGTAATGAAGAAATCAGGAATATGATAAAGGAAGTCGAGAAAACGGAAATTTTCGATGATGCTAAGATGAATCTTGCTCGTGCCTATTCCAAAATTGGAGAGCCTGATAAGGGACTTCTGTGCCTCAATGAATCAAAGATTGCCCCAGATGACATTCTTGACTCTCTGACATATTGGGCCGTCAGGACTGGAATAATGGAGAAGATGGGGCAGGATAAAGCTTCACTGCAAGCATTTAGAAATTATTCCCGATTGCTTGAAATATACCATGATAAACTTTTCTCAAATGAACTCTTATTTTCTGAAAAAAAACATGAGATGGAGTTGGAGAACATGGATAAGCTTCATAAAAGAGACAGTGTTATTAAGTGGATAATGGTTGGGATGGCACTGATGGCATGTTTAATTGGTTTAATTTTCTATAGATACAGACTAAACAAGGCAGCTCGTCTGATAGCTGAGCAGAATGCGGATAAGCTGCAATTGGAGACTATAAGATTACAATTAGAAGCAGATAAACTACAGCTTGAAACTGAAAACCTTCATTTAGAAATATCGCAATTGGAAGATGAAAGGGAGAGACTTTCCGGTCTAGTGGAACATAGTGATGAAATTTCTGCTGAAATGAAGATCATTATTCGGGAAAGAATCGAAATGCTCAATGGTCTGCTTGCTAAGGAAATCACGAATGAAGAGAATTATGCCAAACCTTTCCGGAAGTATGTGGAAACCCTTCGAAACGACCGTAAGAAATTTCAGGACTCAACCAGGAAAGTCTTTGAAGCTACTTATCCGAAGTTTATTGCTGATCTCAATGATCATGGTCTGACGGAAAGGGAGATAAACTATGTTTGCCTATATGCGCTCGGACTGCGAGGAAAAGAAGTTGGCAACTACCTTGATCTTGCCCGACATTACAATATCAGCAGCGACATCCGACGAAAATTGGGTCTTGACAGCAACGGTTTGAACCTTGGGCCATATATACGTAAAATGATGAAAGAGGCGTAATCGAATTTGGCAAATTACGCAATTATTATTAATTTTGTATAATAAAATCGTACCAATATGGGAAAAGATCAGACTGTCCTCTTTCATTCTACAGTTTTCGGACCGATACATAGCCGCCGTCTTGGCGTATCGTTAGGAATTAATCTTATGCCTGACGACGGCAAGGTTTGCTCTTTCGATTGCCTCTACTGCGAAGCCGGATTCAATTCCCAAGGTAAGGGCTCTACTGGACTTCCGCTTCGTGATCAAGTATATGCCAATCTCAGCACAAAACTGAAAGAAATGCACTCTAAAGGAGAACCTCTGGATGTCATAACATTCTCCGGTAATGGTGAGCCAACCCTTCATCCTGATTTCCCCCATATTATTGAGGATACATTAGCATTAAGGGATGAGTTTTATCCTAATGCTAAAGTCTCTGTCCTCACTAACTCTACTATGATTTTCAAGCCGGAAGTGGCTGAAGCTTTGAAGAAAGCTGACAATAATATTCTGAAACTCGACTCAGCCATAGAAGAGACGATGAGACTGATTGATCGTCCCAACTCCAAGGATTTCACGGTAGAAAAGGTCATAGATGCACTTTGCCAATTCGGAGGCTCCGGCATAATCCAGACTATGATCCTGCGCGGCACTCATGACGGTCAACCTGTAGACAACACCACCGACGAAGAGATAGAAGCCCTTATAGCCGCCTATAAGCGCATCAAACCCCGCGAGATAATGATATACAGCCTCGATCGCTCCACTCCCGAAGAAAACCTCGTAAAAGTCCAAAAAGAGGAACTCACAACCATCGGCAAGCGAATCGAGGAAGCGACCGGTATTCCCGTCCAAGTAAATTGACACCAATAGGATGATCATTAAGGACTTTCCTTCACAATGTAATGTATATTATCGAGATTAATATGGGAAATATAATCATTCCGAAGAGGGTCAGAAAGAGCAGCAAGATTGCACTAATTGGGCCAGCTACCCGCATTAAACCGGAGATTGTGGAAGGTCTCGTGAGGCTCTATGCAGAGCATCCTGAAGAAATGCCGGGCGCTGAACTCATTGTCTATCCTTCAGCGCTCGATGCAAATACTGACGGCTCTTATGCCGCTTCATTAGCTCAGAGGGTTGCTGATTTCACTGATGCCTGGAGCCGCGAGGATAACGATCTGGTGATTTGCGCAAGAGGTGGATACGGTTGCGTACATTTGCTCGATTATCTACCGATAGATTTTATCACCGCCCATCCCAAATGGCTTGTCGGCTTCTCTGATGTGTCTGCTTTGCATGCGTTGCTCTACAAAAGCGGCATCGCGTCGATTCACGGCGGAATGGCAAAGCAGTTGGTGCTTGATACCGATTCAGGTTTTGGCAGATATAGGCGAGTATTCAAGGCCCTTGTGGAGTCTTCCTCTCCTTCCCTTGAGTATCGTGTGAATCCTCATCCATATAATGTCTCTGGAGAGGGTAGGGGAGTCCTGTTAGGTGGTAACCTTGCCGTGCTTAATGGTCTTGGCGGAACCCCCTACGATCTCATGGGTGAGGCTTTGCATCAAGACGTGGTCCTTTTTATTGAGGATGTCTCCGAACCCATCTATGCCGTAGAGCGTATGCTCTATCGTCTCCATCTGCAAGGAGTCCTATCAAAGGTGAAGGGTGTACTTGTTGGACAATTCACTGAATGGAGTCCTGACCGCAATCATGAGTCGATGTATGATATGATTCATGCCCGCTTTGAAGAGTGGGGGATGACATGTCCGATCTCATTTGATTTTCCCGTCGGTCACAACGACTGCAATGTCCCTCTTATCGAAGGCGTAGAAGTTTATCTTGAAGTGAACGACACTGAGGTCCTGCTTTCAATAAAAATTGACTGATTTTGAAATTCGAGCGTAAAAAATTCATGCATTCCTCCTCGGTTTTGTGCCATGATTTGATTCTCAAAGCCTTAAATTACTATTTTTTTTAATATAAGTGTTTGATTATTAACGCGCAATATCGTTTTTCTACATGTGTCCACATTAAGGCGAAATAGACTGATTTTCCCTATTAAAAATTAGTATGAACGATTTTTGACCAAAATTGTGATAAATTCGCGAGAATTTGTTATATTTGCGTTTTGTTGTCAGTCAAAGCTGAAAAGCTCAATCCTGAAATCAGAAACCTGACAGCTGAAAACTAAAGCTTATGATAGAATTTGCAGCACAAGGAGTCGAGATGCCTGATATTGATTATCGGAAGGTCTCGGAATGGATAGAGAAAGTTGCCGACTCTCATTCTCGGAGTGTGGGCCATTTGCATTATCTGTTCGTGAATGATGAGGAAATATTGGATGCAAACCGTCAGTTTGTAAATCATGATTATTACACAGACATCATTACGTTTGATTATACTCATGGCGATCGCATCGGTGGAGACATTATGATCTCATTAGAAACTGTTGCCAGTAATGCAGATAAATTCCGTGTCTCGTATTTTCGCGAACTTTTGCGTGTGATAATACATGGAGTGCTTCATCTCGTCGGCATCAACGACAAAGCGCCCGGCGAACGCGAAGTTATGGAAGCTGCCGAAAACGTAGCCCTATCCATGTATGAAGAATAAAAATAATTGTCGGTTATAATTTATCATTTATCATTGATAAAAGGATGAAATTTGAATATGATGTGATAGTGGTGGGTGCCGGACATGCTGGGTGCGAGGCGGCGGTTGCGTCTGCGCGTCTTGGATGCAACACACTTCTTATCACTGCAGATATGAATAGGGTAGCGCAGATGTCGTGCAATCCTGCGATTGGGGGTATCGCGAAGGGCCAGATAGTGCGAGAAGTAGATGCACTCGGAGGCATGACCGGTATAATTGCTGACCGAACGGCAATACAATTCCGTATGCTCAATAGAAGCAAAGGTCCAGCAGTATGGTCGCCCCGCGTCCAGTCAGACCGCACTCGTTTTATCGATGAATGGCGTAAGACTCTTGATGCTACCGACAATCTGTATCTATTTCAAGATATGGTAGTTGGTCTGCTTACTGAAGATTCCGAAAGAGAGCCTCATGTCTGCGGTGTAAAGACCGCACTGGGAATCTCATTTAAAGCCAAGAAAGTGGTGCTGACAGCGGGCACATTTCTCAATGGTCTGATGCATTTCGGGCGCACACAGATAGAGGGAGGCCGAATCTCTGAAGCATCTGCGCGTGGCCTTTCAGATCAATTGCGCGATATGGGACTCAATGTAGGGAGAATGAAGACTGGCACTCCTGCCCGTATTGATGGAGGCACTATTGATTACGACCATGTCACTGTTCAGAGCGGAGATGATAAGCGTCTTTTCGATGGAGGTATAAAAAGAGATTTTCATAAATTCTCCTATCTCCCTGATGTGCAGCGGATTTTGCCGCCGCGAGACTGCTATATCGTGCATACAAGTCCGGAGGTTCATAAAATTCTTAACGATAATCTTGCTGATTCTCCCTTATATAATGGGCAGATAAAGAGTATAGGCCCACGCTATTGTCCTTCCATTGAGACCAAGATAGTTACATTTTCCGATAAGGATAGCCATCAACTTTTCCTTGAGCCGGAAGGTGAGCTTACGCATGAATTCTATATAAATGGATTTTCAAGTTCATTGCCTTGGCAGGTCCAAGTGGATGCTCTAACTCAGATTCCGGCTCTTCGCAAAGTGCAGTTCTATCGCCCCGGATATGCTATCGAATATGATTTCTTTGACCCGACACAGTTGCGCCATAGCCTGGAGTCTAAGGTTATCAGCAATCTCTATCTTGCGGGACAAGTCAACGGAACCACCGGCTATGAGGAGGCTGCTGCTCAAGGACTGATGGCAGGTATCAATGCGGCAAGAAGTGTCAAGGGGCTGGAGCCTGTTGTGCTTGGACGAGATCAGGCATATATTGGTGTCTTGATCGACGATCTTGTGACAAAAGGTGTCGACGAACCCTACCGTATGTTCACGAGTCGCGCTGAGTTCCGCATCCTTCTCCGTCAAGATGACGCTGACTTGAGGCTTACCCCTATTGGATATGAGATCGGTCTTGCTGATAAAGCTCGTTATGAAGCAATGAAGTCAAAATATTTCGAACGTGCAAATCTTGTGGAATGGTGTGAGAATACTTCTGTGCGCCCTACAGAAGACTTTCAGGATTTTCTTGAGAAATCGGGTACGGGTCGTTTGCCGGGTAGGGTCAAGATAGCAGATCTTCTCCGTCGCCCTCAGATCAATTTTGAAAATCTGATTCCGTTTGTCCCAGCTCTCAAAAATCGATGTGAGGAAGTTGAGGAAGGTAGGAGAGAGGAGATAATAGAATCTGCGGAGATCTTGATAAAATATCAAGGTTATATAGATCGAGAAAGAGAATCTGCCGATAAGATGATACGGCTTGAAAAGGTGCGTATTCCTGATGAAATGAATTTTGATGAAATACTTGCCATATCTACAGAAGGGAGACAGAAACTTTCAAGGATACGACCTGCCACTATCGGACAAGCTTCCAGAATACCTGGAGTGTCTCCTTCTGATATCAATGTGCTTCTTGTGCTTTTGAGAAACTAACGTTTCTTTAGAGGTCATTAATAGAAGATTAGAATCAAAATGTTTCACGTGAAACATTGATCGTTGATTAAGCATTGGTGTCTGTAGGCTTATTTGTTTTACGGATTCATCGGAGATTTTTCAAGTTAGAGATAAAACAAAATTTAAAAATAAGAAAAGAATATGCAGTTAGAAGATTTAAAGGCCATCATTAGGGATGTGCCTGATTTTCCCTCTGTGGGAATTATGTTCAGAGATCTGACAACAATGATCAAGAACGGAGATGCTCTCCACGTTATGGGCGATGCACTCGCCGATCTCTACAAAGACAAGGGCGTGACAAAAGTTGTCGGTATAGAATCTCGCGGTTTCATCGGTGGATCTATACTTGCCGATAGACTTGGAGCAGGCTTCGTGCCTGCAAGAAAGCCGGGTAAACTTCCTTCGGTGACAGTCAAGGCATCCTATGCGAAGGAGTATGGAGTGGACACTATCGAACTCCACAGTGATGCGATAGGTCCGGATGATGTGGTAGTGCTCCACGACGACCTCCTTGCGACTGGAGGCACCATGAATGCCTGTTGTCAGCTTGTGAGGTCGATGAATCCGAAAAAGATTTACATTAATTTTATCGTAGAGTTGTCGGAACTCCACGGTAGGGAAGTGCTTCCAAAAGATATTGAGGTGACAACTTTGCTGAAATACTAATTTATACTTATGCCAAAAGTCCCGATAAAATCGGGACTTTTTTTGAAATAGGAGATTCAACACATGAATGAGACCCAAAGTCCGGGTGACCTCTTGGCTGGAGCGGGACGTGATATTAATGAGCATGGTGGTTTCAATCTCGAGATAAAATCAGACAGGACTCCGGAAGACATCCGTAATAATCGTCCGGGTGAGAAACTTCGGGAGAAGATACTTTCTCTTCCCGACTCTCCGGGCGTCTATATGTATCTCGACAATACAGGCACAGTGATCTATGTCGGTAAGGCAAAGCGGCTGAAGAGGAGAGTGTCGTCTTACTTCAATAGGCAGCACGAGATCAGGCGCACAAATTTGCTCGTTCGCTCGATTGTAGATATGCGATTCATCGTTGTGCATAGTGAGGAAGATGCCCTTCATCTTGAGAGTGCTATGATAAAGGAATATCAACCTCGCTACAATGTGCTCCTTAAAGACGACAAGTCGTATCCATGGATTGCGGTGACAAAAGAAGATTTCCCCCGGGTGTTTCTGACTCGGGAGAAAGGGTTGGGGGCTAAATATTATGGTCCATATTCCAATATCCAGTCAGCAAAAGTTGTGCTTCAGCTTATCCGGGATATCTTTCCATTGAGAAGTTGCCGCCATATGCTCGATGAAAAGGGGATAGCCAGGGGTAAATATTCTCTTTGTCTTGATTATCATATAAAGAAGTGTGGCGGTCCTTGTAGAGGATTTATAAATAAGGATCAGTATGCTGAATATGTATCTCGGGTAAGAGCTATTCTACGCGGTGAAACCATAGAATTGGAGAAGTATTTATTAGGAGAGATGGAGCGGCTGAGCGAAGAATGGAAATTCGAGCAAGCTCAGGAAGTGAAGGAGAAATATGAGGCTGTCAAGCGCTATAATGTCAAGAGTATTGTGGCAAAGACGGAAACAGCCGAGCTTGATATCTTCGGATTCGTGGCAAGCGATGATGAAGACGAGGCTATAGTCAATTTCATGCATCTCCACAATGGAGCGGTCATTCAGAGTATCAACCTTGAATATAGGAGATGCTCTGCATCTTCGCGAGAGGAATTACTCTCGATGGCAATTGCTGAAGTGGGTAGGAGATTCGAAAGAGATTTTTCCGAAGTTATCGTGCCTTTCTTGCCGGATGTGGAATTTGAAAACATTAAATTCACAGTGCCTCAAAGAGGTGATTTGAAAAAAGTCCTTGATGTAGCGGTCAAGAACGCAACGCAGTACCTGAAAGATAAGGAGAAGCAAGCAGAGGCTCTTGATCCGGAAAGAAGTGTCGAAAAACTTATGGATACAATGAAGCGCGACTTTCGTCTTGAAGTGCAACCCCGCCATATAGAATGCTTTGATAATTCCAATATTCAAGGCACGAATCCTGTGGCAAGTTGTGTGGTATTTAAAAATGGCAAACCATCTAAGAAAGACTATCGCCATTTCATTATAAAGACTGTTATAGGTGCTGATGACTTTGCCTCAATGAAAGAAGTGCTCCATAGGCGTTATACCCGCATGATGGCAGAGGGGGAGAAGTTGCCTGATATGGTGGTAGTAGATGGTGGCAAGGGGCAGCTGAGTGCAGCTGTCGAGGCTTTCGATGAAATGGGGATCAGAGGAGAGGTGGCTCTTGTGGGAATAGCGAAAAGACTTGAGGAAATATATTTTCCGGGAGACTCCTTGCCTCTTTATATCAATAAGACAAGCCCAAGCCTTCGTGTGATCCAGGCGATGCGCGATGAGGCACACAGATTCGGAATAACTCACCATCGCGACCGTCGTTCGAAAGGACAGACCATCAGCGAACTCGATGGTATAAAAGGAATCGGCCCTGCCACAAAAACAGCTCTCATCAAACAATTCAAGAGCGTCAAGCGTATTAAAGAAGCAAGCCTTGAGGCTATTGTAGAGGCTATCGGCAAAGCAAAAGGAATGCTTGTATATTCCCATTTTCATCCTGTAGGCAACCTATAATGGCGATAAAATTATGAATTATGCATTATGAATTATGCATTATTCTAAATTTATTATTAACTTTGCAGTTTGGGAGGATGGTGTAGGGAAGATTGACTACATATTGTAATAATGACAATGGAGCCCATCATACCACCAGTGGATAGAGACGCTTTAGAAAGAGAACTGACATCAAAGCGTTTCCTGCGACATACTAACAAAGGCGACAATCTTCTTTATATTGTCGATGCACATTGTGCGCCCAATACGATGCTTGAGATAGGCCGTCTTCGCGAGATAGCCTTCCGGCAGGCCGGAGGCGGCACCGGCAAAGGCTATGACATCGATGAGTTTGACACCATGCCTGAACCATGTCGGCAATTAATTGTCTGGGATCCTCAGGCTCGTGAAATACTTGGGGGCTACCGGTTCATAACAGGAGATAAAATAGAAATGAAAGGTGGGATTCCAAGAATTGCCACTGCACATCTATTCAAATTTTCTGAACGTTTCATAAAGGAGATCCTCCCGAATACACTCGAGTTGGGGCGTTCGTTTGTGTCAGTAGGATATCAGAGTAGCAAAGCCGGCACAAAAGCCCTCTTCGCCCTTGACAATCTATGGGATGGTCTTGGTGCGCTTACTGTGGTGTATCCTCACATAAAATACCTTTTCGGCAAAGTGACCATGTACCCGGCATTTGGAAGAGAAAATCTTGACCTTATACTTGGTTTTTTGAATAAGCATTTCCCTGATATTGAGGGACTTGTGCGCCCAATACGGCCTATTGATACCAAGGCAATGACCCCTGAGATACAGCAACGCCTATCCGGCGATAACTATAAAGAGGATTATCGTATCCTCAACCGGCTCATCAGGGAACGGGGGCTGAATATTCCGCCTCTCGTCAGTGCATACATGAGCTTGTCGCCTACAATGCGTATGTTTGGCACAGCTGTCAACGATGAATTTGGCGATGTGGAGGAAAGCGGAATTTTTCTTACGATTTCAGAGATACTTCAAGAAAAGAAGGATCGGCATATAGAAACATATAAAGAAGAAATAAGTCATGAATAAAGTACTCGTGACAGGAGCTGACGGTTTCATCGGTTCTCATCTTACTGAGGCTCTCCTTGCTGAGGGGTGTGAGGTGAGAGCTCTTGCCCAATACAATTCCTTCAACAATTGGGGATGGCTTGAAGGTTTACATCATCCAGGGCTTGAGGTGGTCACGGGCGACGTGCGTGATCCCAATTATTGCCGACATATTGTGAAGGGTGTAGACGCGGTGTTCCATCTTGCCGCTTTGATAGCTATTCCCTATAGCTATGTGGCTCCTGACTCATATGTCGACACCAATGTCAAAGGAACACTCAACATCTGTCAGGCTGTAAGAGACGAAGGGGTCAGTCGGCTTCTCGTCACTTCAACCTCTGAGGTCTATGGTACTGCTAAATATGTCCCTATCGACGAGAAGCATCCCAAGCAGCCGCAGTCTCCTTATTCTGCTTCTAAGATAGGAGCAGACGCAATAGCTCTCAGTTTCCATAATGCATTTGAAACTCCAGTGACTATAGTGAGGCCATTTAATACTTATGGCCCGCGTCAGTCTGCTCGAGCCATCATTCCCACTATCATCACTCAGATAGCTTCTGGAAAAAGGGAAATCAAGGTTGGCGACCTTACGCCTACCCGCGATTTCAACTATGTTGCTGACACGGCAGCCGGTTTTATTGCCATCGCAAAGTGTCAAGATGCAATAGGAAAGGAAATCAATATTGCCACTGGAAAGGAGGTGAGTATGGCTGACACGCTTCATACCATTGCTCGCTTGATGAAGGTAGACGTGGAGTGGATCACAGATCCTCAACGCTTGCGTCCGGCAGGAAGCGAGGTGTTCCGTCTCCTCGGCGACAATACACTCATTACGTCGATGACCGACTGGTGTCCGCGGTATTCTCTCGAAGATGGATTGCGACAGACCATCGAATGGTTTACAGATCCCTCCAATCTCAACAAATATAAATCAGGAATCTATAACGTATGAAAAAGATAAACATTATGATGCTCGGCGGAGCACGCCGTGTGTCAATGGCAGAATTGTTCAAGCGCAGTGGTGAACGTATCGGGCGCGAAGTCAATATTATCAGCTACGAATTGCTCGAGCAAGTGCCCATTGCCCTTGTAGGGAAGGTGATTGTTGGTTTGAGATGGAGCGATCCGAATGTAGTGGCAGATATCGTAAGGGTTGCGAAAGAATACGAGGTTGACATTATCCTCCCATTCGTCGACGGTGCGATTGAGATAGCATCCAAAGTTCGCCAGCATCTTCCGGGTGTGTTTGTTCCTGTCGGAGATTTTGAGACAAGTCGCACCATGTTCGACAAAGTCGAAGCTGCAAAAGCATTCGAGAAGGCGGGTATCCCTATTCCCAAGACGTATACTGCGATCAATGCCAAGATGCCTGCGATTGCCAAACCAAGGAAAGGGTCGGCATCCCGGGGTATCAAAATTTTCCATACTCTCGATGAGCTGATGCAGTTGGAAAACCTCAGTCACTATCTTGTTCAGGAATATATAGAGAACTGCGACGAATATACGGTAGACTGTTACGTCTCTCAGGCTGGTGACATCCTTACAGTGGTGCCACGTGTCCGCCTTGAGGTCATGGGAGGCGAAGTGACTCGCACTATCACTTGCCGCAATGCCACACTCGATAAGCTTAGCCGACAGGTGATAGAGACATTTGGATTAAGAGGTCCCGTTACTCTCCAATTCCTCCACGACCTTGACCGAAATCGCTATCTTTTGATGGAAGTCAATCCTCGCCTTGGGGGTGGTGTGGTCTGCTCCATCTATGCAGGAGCACCAATCACCGACTATATCATCGATGAATCACGCGGCATTAGCCTTCAACCATGCGATGATTGGGCTTATAATACACTGATGGCTCGCTATCAGAAAGAGGCTATTTTCTACGAATCTTGACTCTTGCGAGTCATTGCAAAGTATATATCTTACGGACTTACCATGCAATTTTTTCAAAAAAAGTTGCAAATGTTAGGTTAATTGTGTAACTTTGTTTCCAAATACCCGGAAGTTTGTGCGAGTGCATGGATTTGTGGGCATAATTTGTTGATAACCCGAAATTTAGTTAATTTTTATATTCATGATCATGAAAAAGACTTTAGTTTATCTTTCATTAGGAGCTATGGTCCTCACTATGGGATCCTGCTCTAAGAAGGTGGGTGACTTCGCTTCAGAGTATTTCACCACCACTCCGACCCCTCTGGAGACAGTAGGCGAAACAGTACCGGCAACAATCTCCGGAACAGTTCCCGCAAAATTCATGCCCAAGAACGCTGTTGTGACAGTGACTCCGGTGCTCGTATGGGATGGCGGTGAGGCTTCAAGCTCACAGGTGACATTCCAGGGTGAGAATGCTCGCGCCAACGGTCAGGTTATTTCCTACAAGGAAGGTGGTCCTGTGACTATCCCATTCAATGTTCTTTATCAGCCTGAAATGCTTAATAGCGATCTTTACCTTGATTTCAAGGTGAATCAGGGTGGAAAAGATTATGTCCTTCCTCGTGTTAAGGTGGGATATGGCGTGATCGCTACTTCTACTCTTACTGACGTAGCAGTTCTTGAGCCGGCTCCTGCCAACAGCAACTTCGAGCGCATCATCAAGGAGAAATACAGCGCTGAAATCAAGTTCCTCATCAATCAGGCTAACATCCGTGCTAACCAGACCAGCGCTGCTGACTATGTTGACTTCAATAAAGACCTTCTTGCTGCAAATGCTGCTGCTAATATGGAGATCGCTGGTGTCAATGTTCACTCTTATGCTTCTCCTGATGGTACAATGGCTTTCAACACTCAGCTTGCTGAAAAGCGTGAGGAGAACACTGTAAGCTACATGCGCAATCAGCTCAAGAAAGACAACATCACTGAATTCGGCGAGCTCACTTCTGAGTTCACTCCAGAAGACTGGGAAGGTTTCCAGGAACTCGTAGAGAAGAGCAATATTCAGGATAAGAATCTTATCCTTAGCGTTCTCAAGATGTATAAGGATCCCGAGCAGCGCGAAGCTGAGCTTAAGAACATGTCTGCAGTATTCAACGAACTCGCTGAGCAGATCCTCCCACAGCTCCGTTACTCTAAGATCGTGGCTACTGTAAATGTAATCGGTAAGAGCGATGAAGAAATGTTTGCTCAGTTCGAATCTTCACCCAGCGGTCTCAGCCTCGAAGAAATCCTTTACATCGGTACTCTTGCTAACGACAATGTAAAGAAAGAAGCTATTTATACTGCAGCAACTCAAATCTATCCCAATGACTTCCGCACTTGGAATGGTCTTGGTGCAACAGAGTTTAGCCTTGGCAAATATGACGCTGCTGCAAAGGCTCTTGCTCAGGCTAAGAAACTTGCTCCCAACGATAAGTCAGTTGACCTTAACCAGGGTCTCGTAGCGCTTGCTAACAATGATCTCAGCAAAGCAAAAGATCTTATCGGTGGTGCTGCTGGTGTTCCTCAGGCTGGTGCTGCTCTCGGAGTGCTTTACCTCAATGAAGGTAAGGTATCTAATGCAGTAAATAGCCTCGGTGGTGTAAAGAACAACAACGCAGCTCTTGCTCAGATCCTTTCTAAAGACTACAGCTCTGCTAAGAATACTCTTTCTGCAATCCAAAACCCCAATGCCATCACTTATTATCTCGCTGCTATCGTAGGCGCTCGCACCAACAATGAGAATATGGTATTGACTAATCTCCGTGAAGCAATTAAGCTTGACAACAGCATCCTTTCAAAGGCTCAGAAAGACCTTGAATTTGCAAGCTACAACCTTGGCGGACTCTAATAATTGGATAATATGACGTCGATGACTATAATTGACGTGTGAATATATAATCCGACCTTAAGGGCGTGGGCCGTGACTGGCCCACGCCCTACCAATAGACTAAACATTATTCGAAATGGTTTTTGAATACGACTATCTTGTGATAGGTTCCGGCGTAGCCGGCATGAGTTTTGCCCTGAAGGTGGCATCTCCTGCCCATCGGGTAGCGATAATTTGTAAGACTACACTCGACGAGGCGAATACATTCTTCGCTCAAGGTGGAGTCGCAAGTGTCACTAATCTTGAAGTTGACGATTTCGACAAGCATATCCATGATACTATGGTGGCTGGCGACTGGTTGTCAGACCGCAGTGCTGTTGAGAAAGTGGTCAAGAATGCTCCGGCTCAGATCAAGGAGCTTCTCAATTGGGGGGTAGACTTCGATAAGAAAGAAGATGGATCTTTCGACCTCCATCGTGAGGGTGGACATTCTGAGTTTCGTATCCTTCACCATGCCGACAATACGGGGGCTGAGATCCAGCAGTCACTCGTAGAGCGTGTAAAAGAAAACCCATATATCGATATCTTCGAGCATCATTTTGCGGTTGAAATTATCACCCAGCATCATCTTGGAAAGATAGTCACCCGGCGCACTCCAGACATTACATGCTATGGAGCCTATGTGCTTGATGAAAAGAATGAGAAAGTCGACACTTTCCTCGCTAAAATCACTGTTATGGCTACTGGCGGCGTGGGAGCATGCTACACTACCACTACAAACCCATTGATCGCTACCGGTGATGGCATTGCCATGGTCTACCGTGCTAAGGGGACTGTTAGCGATATGGAATTTATCCAATTTCATCCCACAGCTCTCTACCATCCGGGCGACCGCCCAAGTTTCCTCATCACGGAAGCTATGCGAGGTTATGGTGCTGTGCTAAAGACATTGGATGGAAAGGAATTTATGCATAAGTATGATCCGCGTCTTTCGCTTGCTCCTCGAGATATCGTAGCTCGTGCTATCGACTCGGAAATGAAACAGACCGGAACAGATCATGTTTATCTCGATGTGACCCATAAAGATCCGGAAGAGACTAAAAAGCATTTCCCCAATATCTATGAAAAGTGTCTCTCTTTAGGGATAGACATCACTAAAGACATGATTCCGGTGGCTCCTGCTGCCCACTATCTATGTGGTGGAATAAAGGTAGATCTTGATGGGCAGTCGAGCATTGACCGCTTATATGCCATAGGTGAATGCTCTTGCACAGGGCTGCACGGTGGCAATCGTCTTGCTTCTAACTCTCTGATTGAAGCTGTGGTATATGCAGATGCTGCTGCAAGCCATTCTCTTGAGAGAATAGATGGTATTGATTTCCGAAAAGACGTGCCTGAATGGAACGATGAGGGCACAACACATCCCGAGGAAATGGTGCTCATCACTCAGTCAGAAAAGGAAGTCAATCAGATAATGGGTTATTATGTCGGTATCGTAAGGAGCGACCTTCGCCTTGACCGAGCTTGGAATCGTCTTGATATTCTTTATCAGGAGACAGAACGGCTATTTAAGGAAAGCAAACCAACCCGTGCGCTTTGTGAGTTGCGGAATATCATCAATATAGGCTATCTTATAATGCGTCAGGCTCGAGAGCGAAAAGAAAGCCGTGGCCTACATTTCACGATAGATTATCCGCATCCCGATATCGTTGCCGAACCTTGATCGCAATTGCAGCGTTTATCCACTGTTATCATAAATTAAAAATTCCGTATGAAAAGGATCCTATTGCCCATTGTGGCGCTGACTGTAATATCACTTGCCATTTCCGCAAAGAAAAGCCATGATATGTCTCTACAACGCAATCTCAAGACTTTTAATGCAATGGTGAAGACTCTTGAGGAGAACTATGTGGACTCAATCCGCATAGATGAGGCATTCAAGGCCGCTTCCAACGCTATGCTCAATACCGTCGATCCATACACGGAATATTATACTGCCGATGACCGCGACGCTCTTATGAAGCTGACAACCGGGGAATATGCCGGTATTGGAAGCTACATCACTGAATATGAAGGTAAGGTGCGCATTTCCCAACCAATGGAGGGAAGCCCTGCAGCCAAAGCAGGATTGATTCCAGGCGATTGGATTGTGAAGGTTGACACTACCGATACCAAGGGCTTAAAATATGGAGAAGTATCAAAACTCCTGAGAGGAAATCCCGGCACGGACGTCTACATTGAAGTGGTGCGTCCATATGTTGCTGACTCATTGAAAACCTTCACTGTGACGAGGGAAAAAGTCGGAGAGAAATCCGTGCCTTATTTTGGCATGGTGAGTCCATCTACTGGCTATATACGCCTGAACAGCTACATAGCTAACTCCGCCCAGGAGATCACAGCTGCACTTGACTCTCTGAAACAAGCCCCAGGATTCTCACGCCTCATCCTTGATTTGCGTGGCAACGGAGGTGGTCTTGTGGAGAGCGCTATTGATATATTAGGTAATTTTCTACCGAAGGGTACACAGGTGCTCCGGACGAGCGGAAACGGTAAGGAACGAATATATAAGACCACACATACTCCATCTTTTCCCGACATGCCCCTCGCGGTGCTCACCGACGGTGGGACAGCATCAGCCTCCGAGATAACTGCGGGTGCTCTTCAGGATCTTGACCGTGCGGTGCTCATTGGAAGCCGCAGTTTCGGAAAGGGTCTTGTGCAGAACTTCTTTCCGCTTCCCCACGATGCCAGCCTGAAAGTGACTGTAGCAAAATACTATATACCCTCAGGCCGCCTTATTCAGGCACTTGATTATTCCAGGCGTAATCCGGACGGAAGTGTCGCACGAACTCCCGATTCGCTGACCAATGTATATTTTACTTCGCGCGGACGCGAAGTGCGCGATGGTGGCGGACTGCAGCCTGACTCTGTGGTGAAGATCAATAATTATTCAGATATCCTATACAATCTTGTGACCAAAAACAAGATATTCGATTATGCAAATAAGTATAGGGCGACGCACCCTGAAACCTTACCTCTTGATAAGCTTGACCTCTCCGATGAGGATTACGCAGATTTCTCGGAATTCGTATTGGAGAGCGGAATGAAGTATGAAACGTCATTTGACGCTTTGATAAAAGAGTTGCGCAAGCAAGCTGATGAGCAAGGCTATATGACAGCTGATAATGATTCGACTATTTCTTCTCTCGAAAAATCTCTCGGAAGTGACTTGGAGCGTGATCTTCGGTTCAAAAAAAATGAAATAAAAGATTATCTTCTGGAAGAGATTGCCACTCGGTATTATGGTGATCCCGGTCGTGTAGCTGTCGAGATCAAAAACGATCCGGTAGTAGCGACTGCTATTGCAATTATTGAGTCTCCCGAATATGAGGCAATTCTTCGCAAAGCAGACAAGGCAGAGCAGAAGACACAAAATACAAAGAGCAAATGAGCGGACAGATGACGCTTGGCGAGGCAGCCGCGCTTTTCGCCACGCCGGGCCGCCTTAAGGCACTCAAAAAACTTATTGATGACAAAAAAGCTAAGCACATCACGCTCGCCGGTCTTAAGGGTTCGGCGGCAGCTGTGCTTTTGGGAAAAGCTGCCTCCACAAAGCATCCGATGGTGATAGTGGCAGATGATGCTGATTCTGCAGGATATCTCTATCATGATCTGTCGCGCGTGGCTGACTATGAGGTGGCTTTTTTCCCTTCCGGATATAAACGTCACATCAAATATGGGCGTATTGATGCCCCTCAGCAGATATTGCGTGCCGAGGCTCTCGACAGCTGGCGTGCAGGCAAGATAGGATGGATAGTGACTTATCCGGATGCGCTTGCTGAAAGGGTTCCTATAAAGGAAGAGCTTGAAAAAAACACTCTGAAACTATCTACAACAAAAAAGGCAGACATATCCAAGGTGGAAGATCGTCTGACGGAATTGGGCTTTCGTCAGGTGGATTATGTCTACGAACCGGGACAATTTGCCCGCAGAGGCTCGATTCTCGACGTTTTCTCTTATTCCAACGAACTGCCTTACCGTATTGACTTTTTCGATGATGAGATTGACTCCATACGCACCTTCAACGTAGAGACACAGCTATCTGAGCAGCGTTTGGGTGAAGTGTCAGTAGTGGCTGCTTCTGCTGCAGAAGGAAGCGGGGAGCATGGTGTCTCTCTTCTCGAATTTGTTGGTAATACAACGCCTCTGTTTGTCGCTGATACTTCTGCATTGGTGGCAACAGTTCGAGATATAGCCTCTCAGCAATATTCTGAGTCGGCAGCAATAGCTGAGGAAGGTGATCCTGAAGCTATGAATAAGGTGGTGGATGCTGAAGATTTTGCAAGTAGATTGGAGTCATTCAGGATATTTGAATTCGGAATGACGGCGTCTGCTATGGGTAAGGATGCTGTAATGGAATTTAACACATCGCCACAGGCACTTTATCATAAAAACTTCGATATCATATCCGAATCCTTCACTAATATGCTTGCCGATGGCTATCGTCTGCTTATACTAAGTGATTCGGCATATCAAGGAGAGCGTCTTAAGGAGATATTTGCCGATAGAGGAGACCATATCACATTCACATCTGTGGCTCAAACTCTTCATGCAGGGTTTGTCGATCATGACACAAAGACATGCTTCTTTACCGATCATCAGATATTCGACCGATTCCATAAGTATAGCCTCAAATCCGACAAGGCACGCAGTGGCAAACTTGCCCTTTCTCTTAAGGAATTAAATCAGATTGAGATCGGAGACTACATAGTGCATATCGACCATGGGATAGGCAAGTTTGCAGGTCTTATCAAGACCGATACAAATGGTAGTCCGCAGGAAATGATCAAGCTTCTGTATCAGAACGACGATATGATTCTCGTGTCGATTCATTCGCTCCACAAACTTTCTAAGTATCGTGGCAAGGAGGGTGTACCACCTAAGATAAATAAGCTTGGATCAGGAGCCTGGAGCCGTATAAAAGACCGTACCAAGAGCAAGATGAAGGATATCGCTCGCGACCTTATCAAGCTCTATGCCGCCCGAAGGGAGGAAAAGGGGTTTGCATATTCTCCAGATTCCTATCTTCAGCATGAATTGGAGGCAAGTTTTATCTACGAAGATACTCCCGATCAGCTTAAGGCTACGCAGGCAATAAAGGCTGATATGGAGAGTCCGAGACCTATGGACAGGCTTGTTTGCGGGGATGTCGGTTTCGGAAAGACCGAGATTGCCATACGAGCTGCTTTCAAGGCTGCCACAGACTCAAAGCAGACTGCCGTCCTCGTACCTACTACCGTGCTTGCTATGCAGCACTACCGTACGTTCTCGCAGCGACTGAAGGATCTTCCCGTGCGTGTCGAATTCATTTCTCGTGCAAAAAAGCCAAAGGAAGTGAAGCAGATTCTCGCAGATCTTGAAGCCGGAAAGGTAGATATTCTTATAGGTACCCATAAGCTTATTGGTAAAGGAGTAAAATTCAAGGATCTGGGTCTGCTGATTGTGGATGAAGAGCAGAAGTTTGGGGTTGCTGTCAAAGAGAAACTGAAACAAATGAAGGTCAATGTCGATACATTGACCATGAGTGCCACCCCAATTCCGCGTACCCTGCAGTTCTCGCTCATGGGTGCGAGAGATCTCAGCTCGCTTAATACTCCTCCCGCCAATCGCCATCCGGTAGTGACGACCGTGGCCACACTCGACGATGACATGGTGAAGGAAGCTGTCAATTTTGAGCTTTCTCGCAATGGCCAGCTCTTTGTCATTTCCAACCGTATCGAGAATCTGAACGTTCTCGAAAATATGCTGCATCGTCTTGTCCCGGATGCCAGGGTGATTAAAGCCCATGGGCAAATGCCTCCTGAGCAATTGGAGAAAGCGATTCTGGATTTTGCTGCACACGACTATGATATCCTTCTCTCTACGACAATTGTGGAGAATGGCGTCGATATGCCTAATGTCAACACAATCATCGTCAACAATGCCCATCATTTCGGACTTTCTGAGCTTCATCAGTTGCGCGGTCGCGTGGGAAGAAGCGACAAGAAAGCATTCTGTTATTTCATGGTGCCTCCTGGGGCTCCTTTGACACCTGTGGCGCGTCGCCGCCTTCAGGCGATAGAGAGTTTCAGCGATCTTGGAAGTGGCATCCATATAGCCATGCAGGATCTTGACATACGTGGAGCCGGCAATCTCCTGGGTGCGGAGCAGTCAGGATTCATTGCCGATTTGGGCTATGAGACTTATCAGAAGATATTGAAGGAATCCGTTCTCGAGTTGAAGACGGAGGAATTTGCCGATACTTTTGCTGAGACCTCTAAGCCTGGAGAAGAAGAGTTTGTTGCAGATTGTGCCATAGAGAGTGATCTGGAATTAAGATTGCCTCCCTCTTACGTGCCTCAAGAGAGTGAGCGCATCTCGCTTTATCAGCAACTTGACAATATGGAGAACGCCGAGCAGATTGAGGAGTTCCGCGCCCAATTAAAAGACCGTTTTGGCTCTATCCCTGCCACAACGGAAGAACTCATCAAGGTCGTACCGCTCAGAATAGCTGCAAAACGTCTTGGAATCGAGCGTCTGACGCTTAAAGGTGGCAAGATGTATATTTACTTTGTCGGGGAAGAAAACGCCGCATATTACGCTTCTACGGCGTTCGGACGAATGTTGGCATGGCTTCAGCTCGACCCGAAGCGCACAAAGCTCCGCGACATCAATGGCAAGCGCTCCTTCTTGATCGCCGACGTCCCCACCGTCTCCGAAGCCCTCTCCATCCTCCAGACCATCCGCACCCTCTCACCACTTTAAAGAAAACTTTTATGACTGAACTTGAGATGATGCGATGGATTCTGGGGATTCTTTTGGCGGCGGGGTCCCTTACGTTGCTTGTGATGTATTTTTATCGAGATAGAGAGTCTAAGTTGGTTGTAGCGACAGGTGTGGGACGAAGTCAATTGCAAATAGATTTGCTTTCGGCAGCTAATGACAGGACTGAATCCATATCATCAGCCATTCTTGAGTCTGATGCCTATGAAGCATTGCAGCAGCATATCCGTAAAGGGGCTATCATAAGTGAGGGTAATCCCTTGTGGGAGGAATTGGAGAAAATTGTCCTGCAGTGCTGTCAGAATTTTAAGAGTAATCTTTATATCCTTGCAGGAGGAGACTTGAAACCATCGGATTTTTATATAGCCTTGCTTATCAAGTGTGGGATAAGTCCGGCAAACATGGCATTATTGGTGGGAAGATCAAAATCAACCATAACTTTCCGAAGAAAAGAGATGGGAAAGAAGTTTTTTGACAAAGATTTGGATGCAAATACAGTCGATGAGTTAATACGCTTGATATGAATAAATTGTAAGGTTCGTTTGTCTTTCTAAACTAAAACTAAACTCTAAAATTTGCAGTTGCTGGGTTCTTTGGCTATCTTTGCCGGAAAAAATCATCACCTATGGCAGCATGGATAAAACGGATTATAGAATGGTCAAAACGGACTGACAGTCTTATTGACAAATACCAATATTCATTGGGACTATTTGCGTTGGTATTGGCAGGATTTTGCCTTCAGCTTCCTCTGATATTGAATATAATCATTCAGATGGCATTTTTGATATGTTCCATCCATTTGATTTATCAATATTGTCGGGGGGGACATTATCTTTTGGCAATGTTGCCGGTTGGATTAATAGTGTGTGTCGGTCTGGTTGATGATGTTTATTTCCACATAATTTTCTCAAATTAGTCAAAAGCATATGAAAATTCGTGAGATAGTAGCAGCGAGCTATATTCCTTACCGCAAGGTAGTGTTTGGAGTGCTGACAGTATGTTCGATTGGAATATATATTCCATTTTGGTTGCCATTATCTTGGCACTTTTTATACTATATTCTTATCCCTATTGCTCTTTTGGGATTGCTGTATATTACGTTTTGGGTATATAAGTCTGGTTACAAAAAGCAAGCCTTGCTGATGACTCTATTTTACATATCGCTCTTCGCTATATCCATCCTTATCTTAAAATGGGGATATGACGGACTTGCCGAATTACAACCACGGTTGCCATAAGCAGCCCTCACTTGATCAGCGTGGGGAAAAGCGGAGCCTCGAGTAGAGGATAGGGCGCGTGCCGTCGGCACTTTCCAGATATAAGCGGTAGAGCTGGCGGTCTGTGTCTATCATCTGTTTCATGATGCGAACCTCCATGCCGTAGGATGCCTCGTGGAGGAAGGAGAGCTCCAAGCGGTTGACGATATTGTCGTCATATGCCTGCATTGAAAACTGATTGAGAAGAAGGTCTATGTAGCGCACAGTGTTGACGTGGCGGTAGAAATCGATATCGCAGTATTTAAAGCGATATATTGGTTCGTGGCCGTCAGACTCCATTTTTACATGTTTCTCCTGCATTGGAATTGGGCATTGGATATTTGATATCCATTCCTGTTTGAAGTTGAGTCCTGAAAGACCGGCATTGCTGCGGTCAGATGTATTGAGTACCATCCAAATAGAACGTGCATATCCCAATATATTCCCGTCTGCATCTGATATTGAGAAAGCACGGCGGGAGAAATGTCGGTTCCAGTCCTCGACCCAAGTCGTGATGGTATAATCCGTATTTTCACGAGGGTAGCAGTTCATCTCTATGGTGAGGCGGGAGAGTACCCATCCCATGTCCGGATTCGGCATGTCCGGATTGCCTATACCCAGTATGTTGGCGTGTTCGGTTGCCACATCGATGAGTTTCTGTGCAAGTTGTGGGATTGACATCTCTTGCTGAGCGTTGCATTCGGCAGCCGAAAGATAATATGTCCGCTTCAATACGCTTTCTTTTTCCATTTCCGTGAATTTGATATGCAAAATTACACAAAATTTTCTAATGCGTAATAAAAAATTATAGGATTTAGATGCAAGAATTCCAGTAGGGCTGTGTTATTATGTAAAAATTACCCATAAAAACAGCCACATGAATAGATACTTTTCTGCTTTCGCTGGAAGCATATTAAGCTTGATGATAGTATCCTGCTCGGGAGAAACAGTAGATTATTCCGAACCTCCAGTGACACCACCTGAGGTGATACCACCCGAAGTGACAGAGCTTCCCACTGACCTGCCAGATGTTACGGCTCCCGATGTGCCAAGTGCTCCACTCAGCTCAATCACACCAGAAACTGTGTCGGATTGCAATGAATTTTCATTTAAATTTTATCTTGCCAATTCCGAGAGCATCCATGGCAACCTATGTGTATCGCCATTCAGCGTTGGGGCAGTATTAGGAATGATAGCCAATGGCGACGATGGCGACTCAAGGAATTCCATACTCAAGATGATGGGAGTTGATGAAAGTGAGACAGGACTTGAGGCTATTAACACGTATTACCAGACTCTGCTCTCCAACCTTCCCAACATCGAAGATGAGGTTACCTGCAATGTGACTAATACCCTCTGGTGCGATCCTTCAAGATATCGAATCAGAAAGGCGTTTATGGACGCAATCTTTGACCACTACTATGCTTACGGAATAGGGATAAAGCCCAGCGGAGAAGATGGACGAAAGGCAATAAATGAGTTTGTAAACAAAAACACCAACGGCTTGATAACTGACTTTCTGAAATCTCCTCTTAAGATTGATCTCGCGTTTCTCAATACCCTCTATTTCAAAGCAGGATGGAGTAGAGGCTTCGATGAATGGATGACGCAAAAGGGAGCATTCCTTGACATAGATGGTAAGGTGCAGGAGACCGACTTCATGTGGAGAGTTGACTGGGCTGAATATGGAGTGTCGGATGACGGCACAGAAGCCATAAGGCTTAATTACGGAGTAAATGAGCAATTCTCGATGACGTGTATCCTTCCATCATCGCTAATCAACCATTTAGCTCTTGATGAGGTATTGACTAAAGCGAACCTTAATGCCATCAACAAAAGTATTAAAGAAGAGTACGTGTTTTTGAAATTGCCCAAATTTGAGATTGAAACCAATAATTATAATACAATTGATATTCTCAAGAGTCTGGGATTAGATTGTGGGAAATTCAGTTTGATAACGGACTCATCCGACTTTTTGCATAATACTTTCATTCATGCCACAAAAATCAAGGTGGATGAAAATGGGACTGAGGGAGCTGCCGTAAGTCTGGGAGGAATGGATGAGAGTCTCTGTCCAGGGGATGGAAACAGCATTATACGTGAAATCGTTTTTGACCGTCCATTTATATTCTACATTCAGGAGAATACTACCGGTGCAATACTCTTCATTGGCGCTGTAAAAACTTTCTCATGAGACCCTGATGATCATAGACCGCGATAAAGAACGGGATATCGCCTTCCTTATCAAGAAAGATAGACAGAAGGCTACAAATGAAATCTATAGCGTATATGCCGGCTATGTGGTCGGCATATGCGCTCGTTACTTATCGTCAGACGATGACATCAAGGATGTAGCTCAGGATAGTTTTGTAAAAATATTTATATCAGTTGATTCGTTCAGATACTCAGGCGCAGGAAGCCTGACTGCTTGGATAGGGAGGGTGACGGTGAACTGCGCGCTCAATTACCTTCGTGACAATAACCGCCTTCGTTTTGCCTCCAATCAGTTGGAAATTCCTGATTTTGCATATGATCCACCGGATGCCGATATCCTATCCGCTGATGAACTTGCCGCATTGATACGTGAGCTACCAGACGGATATAGGACGGTTTTCAATCTCTATGCGATAGAAGGAAAGAAACATAAGGAAATCGCTAAATTGCTTGGAATCAAAGAAAACAGCTCGGCATCACAATATCTAAGAGCGAAATCTCTGCTCGCAGTGAAAGTAAAGGAATATCTTAACAAAAAATTATCCTGAACGGTATGGATGATAAATGGATTGACAGCATAAGAGACAAAATGGTGGAATACAATGCGATTCCACACGATGGGCTATTGGAATCCGTCGAGAAAGAGGTCCGTGCCGTGAAATGGCGGAGACGGCTTCTCTTCTCTGCGATAGCAGCATCAGTCGCTCTTATAGCAGGCATCTCCGTGATGCTTATTCCTGAAGTGGAAAAGGAGACACTCCCTACCGTCGCAGAAATAACGGTAAAGGAGAATGAAAAAGTATTATCCAAGGAAATTGTGGAGAATACGATTCATAAAGTTGCTGCTTGCCAAGCAACTCAACCAAGAGGAGTTCCTTCAGTAGTTTCAGAGATGCTTGTCAGTGAGGGGGGATACGTTGAATCAGGCAGTGAGACTGGAATCGGCGATAATGTTGTAGTCAAATCGAAGGATAATGTTGAGGCGTTTCCCCCTTCTTCACCCGAAGAGTACACCCCTGTCATAGCTCACTTGGAGAAGTCTTCTCCAATCTCTGTAGGTGTATCTGCTTTGGCTAATGGATTGGGAAGTCTGCTGCAAGATGGGAATATCGAGTGGCAGCCAAGTCAGGGTGCTATGCCATCCACGAGGATGGGTGGGGGATTGCTAAGTAATTCTCCTGCAGATAACTCGCCTGCACCGACTTTTATAGAGATGTTCGACCATAAGCTCCCTGTGAGGTTTTCTGTTGATTTTTCATGGCGTGTAGCTCACGGGCTTGATATCGGCACTGGAATATGCTATTCATATCTGAGATCCGACATCAAGTATGGGTATTCAGATTCGCAATTATCTAAAGCCATCCAGAATCTTCATTTTATTGGGATACCCGTCAATTTTAGATATACCCCATGGAGATTCCGAAAATTCGATGTCTATAGCTCTGTTGGCTTCATGGCAGAGAAATGCATTGCAGGAGAAATAAAGGATGAGTCATCGACTGCGTCAAGATACCGATATGAAGGGTGCGAGGATAGGCCGTTCCAGTTCTCTTTCAATGCAGCGGCAGGCATACAATATACTTTGACTCGTCAATGCGCAGTCTTTATTGAGCCTGGAGTCGGATTATATTTAAAAAATGGATCAAGACTTCGCACGATATATTCAGAAAGATCGTTTACTTTCAATGTCAATGTAGGACTCCGATTCGGATACTGAGAACACCCCGGGCTTAAAAAAAGTCCGGGGTGCTTCTGTAATGTGGTGGTGTCTTATCAATTGCAGATAAAAGTTTTTCCGTTTTTAACATACATTTTGCCATGTTCTGGCACTTTTACTTTACTGCCATTCAAGTCATATATGGGAGAAAAACTCTTTTCATCAGATAAAGAATTGATTCCACTGCTTGCTATGACAGGAATTGAACAACGATGGTTTACTATCGGATCTCCATAATCTGCAATTACTGTGCCTTCTGGAATTACAAGACTATAACCCTTTTCAGACGTCATTTCATAACCTCCGAAGTTTGCGGAGACAGCATAACAGTTGATGTTTTCATTGATATAAGCAGGAGCCTCCATTATCAGTTCCGATCCATCGGCATACCATAGTTGTATCACTGGATTTTCTGACAGCTGAACAGGCGTTTGGTAAGAGAATGTCACCTCGTTAAGCACATTGGAATGGTCGCTGAAGAGGCTACACCAGGAATAATTGAGCGTAGGAATTGGTTCTGTATAGCCCCCAATAAAGTTGAAAGATACCTCTTCATTTACGATATCATCACGTCTCATAGCGTGTGCGCTTCCTGCCGGCAACGTGAGAGTGAAACATACACCTTGCTCAAAATTCATGGTTTCCTTTACGTCGGCGTATGCTTGGCCTAAATCCCAATCCCATGTGATATGTGCAGGAATTTCCCTTACTGCTACCCCCTCACGATATAATATAAAATAAGGGTCTCCGACAGGTTCGGTCTCAATGCCCCAATAGATTACGGGGAATCCACCATAGCTTGGGGATGCTGTAGAGATGACGGAACCGTATTCTAAATAAATACGAGCTTTCCCCAGATTATCAGGAACTTCAAAGATTTGCTCGATCTTTGCATTCGAGACTTCCTCATTATTTTCAAGCGATATGGATCCGGAAGCCACGCATACTGTATAAGATTTTCCCTTAGGAAGATTCTGCTCTTCAAAGTTCAATGAGAGAATACCCTGTGTGCGTTTTTCCCATACATAGTTAGAAACCTCAATGTTGACGGGAGTGGCTATCACTTCTCCATCGCATTCTACGGTAGCTGCGGCTCCTTCCATGAGATTGATGCCTCCATCGAAAGTGAAGTATATACACGATAATGGTTCGGTAAATGGTCTGTCACCTATATTGCATCCTTCAGGCTGAAGAATTCCTGATTCGCTGGCTATGCTTGAAAAAAGCCCTGAAAGTAACAAAAGAAAAGTAAATCCGAATTTTTTCATACATTAGTGTTTTAAAGAAATTTGTTCTATAAACACCAATTGTTGTAAAATCTTGCATCGATAATATAATTTAAGTTTCGCAAGCTCAACTTAAGGGTTTATGGGACTCTATTTGCTTTGAGATTTATATGCAAAATTAATCAAAAATTATAAAAAATGCCAATCTGCTAAAAATTTGATGATTTAGATGTAAGAATTTTGATAAAGGAGTGTTATTATATTAAAAGCGTTAAGCTTAACCTATAAATCATCAATATATGAACAGATTTTTCTCAGCTTTCGCTGGTGGCTTCCTGAGCCTGCTGATAGTATCCTGTATGGGAGAAAAAGTGGATGATTCAGAACCAACGGAGGTTCCTCCTGAGGTAGTTGCACCCGAAGTGACCGAACTTCCTACAGATCTTCCGGTTGTCACAGCACCCAATCAAGCAACCGCTCCACTCAGCTCAATCCCATCGAAGACAATAGCCAATTTAAATGAATTCTCATTGAAATTCTATCTCGCCAGTTCTGAGGGAAGCAATAAAAACGTATGCGTCTCGCCCTTTAGCGTAGGGGCTGTGCTCGGAATGATCGCCAACGGAGACGACGGCCCAGCGCGTGACGGTGTTCTCAAGGTATTGGGTCTTGAGGAAGGTCAGACCGGACTTGAGGCACTCAATACATATTACCAGACATTGCTTTCCAACCTTCCCAACATTGAGGAAGGGATTACCTGCAATCTGACCAACACTATGTGGTGCGACCCATCAAGATTTGGTATCAGAAAGTCTTTTATGGATGCGATTGCTGACTACTACTATGCGTATGGAATCGGCATAAGTCCGAATGGTGAAAGCGGAAGAAGGGCTATTAACGAGTTTGTGGACAAAAATACCAACGGCTTAATCAAGGAATTCCTAAAAAAGCCACTTAATTCGGAGCTTGCTTTTCTAAATACCCTCTATTTCAAAGCTGGATGGACCTTTGGTTTTATAGAGGATTACAAAGATAGAAGGACATTTATTGATATTGATGGCAACGAGCAGGAGGTTGACTTCATGCTGCGTGACGGCAGGACTCGCTATGCGGTGACGGAGGATGGCACAGAGGCCATAAGAATGGATTACGGAGAAAATGAGCAATTCTCAATGACTTGTATCCTTCCTTCATCAAATATCAACCATATGGCGCTTGATGAAGTATTGACAGTGGACAACTTCAATAGTCTTAATAAAAACATGAGGTATGAGAGTATAGACGTGTTTTTCCCTGAATTCGAGATTGAGAATAACAATCCTAACACTCTATCCATCCTTACCTCCATGGGACTTAATGAAGCTGCTCCTTTCGGTTTAATCACAGATACTGATGGATTCCGCCTTACGGCTTTTATTCATGCCACGAAAATTAAAGTGGATGAGAGTGGCACTGAAGGAGCAGCTGTAAGTATGGGTGCTTTGTCGTCTGGCATCCATCCAAGGCCGGTAATTGTATTTGACCGTCCCTTTATATTCTATATCCAAGAAAATACTACTGGAGCAATCCTCTTCATTGGCTCTGTAAAAACTTTCTCATGAGACCCTGATGGCTATCAACCGTGATAGATAATGGCACATAGCCTCCCTATTAAGAAAGATAGGCAAGCGGCTTCAAAAGAAATTTATAGCGCATATACCAGCTGAGTGGCCGGTATATGCGCTCGGTGTATTTGGCGTTATATGATTCGAAAATAAGACGAAACAACTTTTTTAGAAAATCTTCTGGAAGAATTGTTTTGTTTTCTTGAAGATATTTTTTGAAGTCTTCACAGTCCCGTCTTTGGCCTTGTTGT